>JAAEPE010000055.1 GCA_024222395.1 Myxococcales bacterium | reverse complement strand
CTGTAAAGCAAAGGTCATGCCAATTCGTGTTGTGAAGAACGTGCGTATTCGCTTGCCGCCCATACCTAGCCCTTTTGGGGGATCGGGGCGTGCGCAACTTTGGCCTGGGACCGAGGGCACGCAATCTTTCACCCCTGGTGGATCCAAGGTAGGAGTCTTAAGTCGAGTACCCTCTCGTAGCTATGAGAATCGTGACCGTTCCGTGCCGCAGTGACAACTACGCCTATCTGCTCATCTGTGAGGAGACGAAGAAGGCTGCGGTTGTGGACCCCTCGGAGGCAGCTCCTGTGCTGGCTGCGATTGACGCAGCTGGCGTGACCTGCGCCGCAATTTGGAATACTCACCATCACTACGATCACATTGAGGGCAATGAGGCCATTGCTAAGAAATTTTCGGAATGCGAGGTGGTCGGCCACAAGTCAGATCGGGGGCGCATTCCGTCACAGACGAGCTATGTTGGCGATGGTGATGAACTCACTGTCGGAACTCAGATTCGCGCACGAGTGCTCTTCAACCCTGGCCACACAGCCGGCGCCATTAGCTACTTTCTAGAGTCCTCCTCAGCAGTCTTTACCGGGGACACGCTCTTCGCGGCGGGGTGCGGGAGACTCTTTGAGGGTACCACGGAGCAAATGCACGCGAGCCTCACTAGTCTCACCGAGCTACCGCCCGCAACCCGAGTGTACTGCGGGCATGAGTACACCGAGAGTAATCTGCGTTTCGCCGCCGCTGTTGAGCCTGACAATGTGGCCATCGCCGAACGCATCGCTGCGGTTGAGGGAAAGCGGGCCGAAGGGATTGATACGATGGGATTCTCGGTGGCCGACGAGCTCGCGACCAACGTCTTTGTGCGGACGGATATGGCTCAAGTGAGAGAATCTGCTCGCCGAGAGTCCGGCATCACGAGTACGGAGCCGTCAGAGATCTTCGCAGGGCTGCGCGCCTGGAAAGATCGATTATAGATGAAGTTGCGTATTTCGGCTCTCACTTGTGACCAGCTTGACCTCAGCAACGATGTAGAGCCAGCAACGGTTCTGCAGCTTCAGAATATTTCGAATGGCACCGGGTATCTTGAGTTTCAGGATGGTCTAAGCCTCATTCACGAAGTGGTAATCCGCAAGCTGTTGGCAAATCTTGAAATCCCCCTGGGAACCGGAGTCCTGCGCACAGACTTCCCTGCTACCATTGAGCACGTTACCTGCGAGGGACGCATTCGAAACGGCTTCGCGGGGGAGTTGCGGAGTTCGATCTTGGATTCCGAACGCATCTCTGTTGAGGTCGCGAACGTGAAAGCGACAGCGCATCTAATCACCGAGGGGCTGCACGTAAAGCTCGATGGTAGGGGAGGGCGCATCGAAGTTGGCACACTTACCCTCAGCAATGCTCAGTGCACCGTTGGCTCTCTCCTGGTACGTCTTGGCTCTCTGTGCATTAACGGACTGAAGGTGAGTTGGGATGGTGGCGAAGCTCCGCACATCGAGGCCACGAAGGCGAACGCTCGCGACCTTCAAATCCAAAGTGGTCCCGCTACGATCGACATCGCTGTGATTGACCTCTCGGATGGGCTCCGCATTCGCAAACGGGTGCAAGTTGCCCAAGTTGCGATCGGCGCTATCGAAATCGCAGTTGCCAATTTTGGAAGAGAGGAAGAACCGGAGCACGAGGAGGCGGCGACGATTCTTCCCGACGACCTAGCTCTGCCTGTTCCCGGCATTGAGCTTGACCACGGCGTATTCGACACGGTGAATGGCGACCTCGACGTCGACGCAACTCTCTCTGTAACGCTGCCCGTGATCGGGAAACGCGTCGCAACCCATCATTTTCAAATTCCTATCGACGGTGGCATCATCAACTACCGAGACTTTGAG
The DNA here is from genome assembly GCA_024222395.1 of Myxococcales bacterium. Classification (GTDB taxonomy): domain Bacteria; phylum Myxococcota_A; class Polyangia; order Haliangiales; family Haliangiaceae; genus NORP324. Next base: position 1,179 of record JAAEPE010000055.1, on the reverse strand, counting down.
AGAGGGCTCGCTGGGCTCGAAGACGCATTCATCAACATTCGCGTGCGCGGACGCAGGCTAGTACTCGAACGGGATATCCCGCTCATTCCGGGGCTTCAAAAACCCATTGTGATTTGGGGTTTGGAGTCGGGCGAAGTCGAGCTGGCATCGCAGTATCTCGTGAGAATCGGAACTCTTCTTAGGTTCAAGATGGCCGGCGAGCAAGGCGAAGATGCCGAGCGTGCGAAGAAATCCAAGGTGCGCTTGCATCGTCTCGACTTCGACAATATCTCAGTCAATCTCTCTCTCGACGAAACAGCTGTACTCAAGAGTGGGGACGGAGACCTGCGAGCCCATGTCGATGAGCTACAGATGGTCGGCAGTCTGCACTTCGATCCAGACCCGGAAGACGTCGTTCAACCGACGATGCTGGCGGTAACAGCAAAGGGCCTGGGAACAGTGGCCCAAAATCTTGTCATTGCCGGACATCAGCTCACGGCGGGCATCACGGTTGGCAGTGTGGAGAGCTTTCGACTGGACTTCAATGAATTGCGGCCAAAGTCGCTTAGTGCGGCGCTAAAGAACCTCAGCGTGAACGACGTCGACTTCGATCTTGAGCGCATGGGCGGCTCAGACGACTGAGGTTGGCCTCGCTGTCCTAGGTTTTCTGCGCCCGAGGGCTCTTTGCTCTGTTTCCTGGGATCGCGCTCTCTTACAGTACGAGTGCGAGGGCTCGCACCATTCGCTTGGGCGAGCCTTGGTTTGAACGTCCCGAAGCGACACCGAAGCGAGTAGCTGAGCACAGAGATGAATCTAGACCGCCGAGCATAAGTCTTGATCGAGAACTTGCGTGACAGGTGTGTTCATGATCAAACGGCTAGATGATTCCGATTGCCGTTCGTCGAAAGATTGTCGAGGCGTATCAAAGTGGACTGTCTGGCATCTTTGTAGAAACCGCTGAGCTGTTCGGGGTTGGTGAAGCGACGGTCAATCGATTGATTCGTTTGCATTGGGAAACCGGCGACGTCTTGAGCAATGTGTCTCGATGCGGTCGTAAGCGAAGATTCGACTTGGACTGGCTTCGCAGACATGCCCCCTGTGCCAGGGTAGTTGTCGCCTCTCCTGATTGAATAAACCCTTGGGGGCGGGCAAGAGACCGTGAATTGCAATGGGTGTAGATCTGACTGTGACAGTTCTCTT
>JAAEPE010000054.1 GCA_024222395.1 Myxococcales bacterium | reverse complement strand
GGTTCAGGTATTATCGAGGCGGCCTGCAAGACCCTGGTGACGCAGCGCATGAAGAACAGCGGTATGCGCTGGGGCCACGAAGGCGGACAGGCCATCCTCACCCTTCGAAGCTGGGCACAGAGCAAGCGTTTCGACAGAGGGGTCAGTTTGGCCGCCCCTTGACAGTTCATTACACGACATGAGAGAACTGCGCCAGCTCTTGCCCAGTGGGCCGAGACAGCCCTTCCTGAAGGCTTTGCAGTCTTTCAACTGCCGGTGGTCCACCAAAAGAAAATGCGAACCAGCAATTTGCTCGAAATGAGTTCCCTCATAGGTTGTTGTCGCCGCGTCGGGTGAGCCCTGGTTGCCGCCATCCAGGGTTGTTGCGTCGGGCCAGCCTTGGCCTTGGCCGCTATCCGAAGAAACGCCCACTGGGACGTCTCCACGGGCAAGCAAGCAACAGCTAGCAGCAAGTATTGATATTAGTCTCATTCGTTCCTCCCCCTACTCAACACGCTCGACCACCTTCTGCCAATGCGCCACGGCCTCAGGCTCACCTGCCTTGGCTTGGATATACGTATTGATGAGTTCAATCACCCGATGCTGCGGCTTGGATTCCATATCCAATGCGACCTCTATGACCTGAATACCGCCCGCCACAACCGCCCGTCCAAGCTCACGATGTAAATCGCCCGAGTGCTTCGCGCGAGCGCAATGGCCACCATACGCTTCAACCAGTTTCTCCAAACGAAAGTCGGGACTTGCGACTTCGTAGATCGGACTCTCGCAGCACTTTCCAAAGAAGAATGAGAGATTGCTCAGATAGAGAATCACAACATCGAGCTTCTCTCGTTGGAAGTGGATTAGTTCGTTCGACTGAAAGCTGAAACCACCATCGCCAATTACGATCAGCGGCACATCCTTTTGGTCACGCCTTCTCAGAGTTCTGCAAAGTGCACGCGCGTAGGGCAAAGTCGTGCCCATTGCCCCATACCACGGGTTGGACAGCCAACTACGCCCGAGTTCGGAGGTCTTCGTACGAGCCGTGAAACTAGCGAAGAACGCCCCGCCAACCTCTGTGAGCAGTATCAGCGCCTGATCGCACTCGGCTTGAACCGCAGAAATAGTCTCATAGATGTTCCGATACGAGATCGTGGTATTCGATGCAACCATCGCCAGGACATCCCTCTCGAATTCTGGTTTCTCCTTCGCCTCTAGCTCGAGCCCCTGAAGCTTGTCGAAAAGCTCGATGAGGTCGGCCTCGAGTCGTTCGGTACCCTTCAGGCAAACGCGATTCTCAAAAGTCTCAACGAACTGTGTGCCCGTTCCTAGGGCATCAGAGAGATCCATTGGAATCGTGCTGGTACCGATTTCCAAGATGAAGTCAGTCTTGGATTCGATATATTCGCGTGTGTAGTCTTCGGAGAAGACACCATTGTAGGTGCCAAGAAAGAGAGGATGATCCTCTCCAAAGACGCCCTTAGCAAAGAGGTTGACTGCGAAGGGGATTTTGAGCTTCTCGCAGAACTCGATAATCAAGCGCTGCAGTTTGGAATTGAGTTTGATCTTGGCACCAAGAAAGAGCATTGGACGCTCGGACTTGATAAGCTTTGCGGCCACGTAGTCAACGATCGCCCCGAGTCCCGAGAGATTCGATGCCGTGCTCGGAAGATCACGGAGCGCCGAAGGCAGAGCGAGAGTTTGAGTCACTTGGCCGAGCAAGTCCCTTGGCACCTCGATGAATACCGGTTGCCTAGTGGTGTAGGCATGGCGTACGAGCTTGTAGAATTGCTTGCCGGCGATCCCTGGCTGACTGGAGTTTCGTGCGCCTTGCAAGCGCTCCGAGCGCACTCCCAGAGCGGCAAAGGCCTTGAGGGCACTGTCGAAGTCGACATCCCATGAGTCGGGGCGCGAAAGAGTATGGTGCAGAGCGTCCGAATGCAGCTCCGCTTCTCCCGGCGCACCTGAGATGAAGACGACCGGAAGACACTCGGTCTGCGCGAGTGCAGCTGCGGTCACGATGGGCAGGCTCCCGACAGTATAGGTCACGAGACACACACCAACGTCACCCAATTCGGCAGCACCGCAAGCTGAAAAACCTGCCTGCATCTCGTTGCCCGCGGGACAGAGCTCGAACGCTTCGTCTAGAGCCAATACCAGCGGAGCTGCATAGTCGCCTGGTACGCCGAAGATGTCCTTGCACTCATAGAAACGCAGCACCTGGACGATCGCCGCGGCGACCGTTGACATCGACTCAAAATAGTCCGGACCGAAATTGTCTTCAAATCGCATGCTTCCCAATCTCCTCGCTCGACTATATCAGGGCATGACGTCCAATGAAGGAGTTTGTGCCCCAGTTTGGACCTGCTTCGCATACGTGTAGTCGCGAGTTGTTTTGACACGGTGTGAGCGTTCTGGTGACTCACGAGACGTAGAGATTCACCCCTCCAAATGGGACAGCACCTTTCTAAGAGTTCTCCCCATGTTCTGTATTTGTTTCTCTCCTAACGCGATTGCCAGCTCCTGCTCTATTGTTTCCAATAGGCCCAGTCCCCGCAACATGCCCTCGCGCCCAGCCGCGGTAAATTTCACTAGTTTGGCCCGGCCGTCGGAAGGATCGGGCACACGGCGGACGAGACCCATCTGCTCCAACTCCTCTACGACTTGGCCCACCGCTTGTTTTGAAATCTCCATGCGCGCTGCGAGAGTGGTAATCCGAGTTCCCTCCAATGATAGGTGTGGGTAGATGGCCATGTGCGAAGGCCGATAGCGCTTGTTGGTAGCGCGCCCCTTGTTTAGGGTGGCGAGCGCTTGCTCGTTGAGCAGGCGAGATACTTTGAAGAGTACTTGTAGGGTGCTCTCTGCCTTGCGCTTCTCCAGGGTGCCCTTGAAGCTGGTCATAGAGATAGTCAACCATGCTTGACCAGGGTAGTCAAGCATGGTTGACTAATCGTATGAATACAGACCTCACAAGAGTCGCGGAAGACATAGGGTCAGTAGAAGGACAAGTGAGTCTCATGCCTGGGGCGCAGCTGCCAGTCCGAGCGACCATTGTGCGCCTATCCGACAGGGGACAGATGATTCACAGCCCAATCGCATTTAGCGAAGAGACAATCGCTGCGATTGGCCGGCTGGGCGCTGTTTCGATTTTGCTGGCACCAAACCTCTTTCACAATATGTTCGGGTGTAGATCTGACTGTGACAGCGGCTTAGTAGTAATTCCATCGGCCTAGAAGGCACTGTTGCGCAGAACGAAGCACGTCGTGGCAATGCCGCTAGAAATTGGGCCAATCTCACCGTTGCACACCAGGATTCGGCTCCTCGTAGGAGCCTGCGAGGCTGAGAGTGTCATAGTCAGAGTTACACCCATATGTTCTTGAAACAAGCCCAGATGCAGTTTCCTGACGCGCGCACGGTGTGCGGGCAAGCGATGGCGAGCAAGATCAAGGGCCTCACTGTCGATGAGACCTTTGGTGAGGATCTACCCGATAGCTTGAGCGCGGATTTCGATCACGTAATGATTGAGGGCGCTCCAAAGTTCGACGAGCTCGTACTCTTTCATCGCAAGACGCGCACCCTGCTTGTCGGTGACTACTTCTTCAACGTTCACGAAACCAGGGGGTGGCTTACGCCTTTGATTCTCAAGATGACGGGCTCGTACAAGAAGCCCACGCAGAGCAAACTCTAGAGAAAGATGACCAAGGATAGGGCCGCCATGGCAGCCAGCGCTCGCTCCGTGCTCGCCCTCGACTACCAGCGCGTCATCATGTGCCATGGAGAGGTGGTAGAGGACGGGCGCGATTTCACGACCTCTGCTCTCGCTTGGTTGTTGGAGTAAGAACAGGAGCTGCGGCGGCTTGACTCTCAGTCCTCTCCACAACACTCCTTCATATACGCGCTCTCCGCCTTTGGGGAATGTCCCAAGCGTTGTTAGAGCTTGGTAGCGGTTCCACCCGATCCCTGAGAGGATCTGTTCGTCAAAAAACAAAGGAAGCGCTGATGAGTAGAGTATCTACGTGACACTGAATCCATCTTGAAGCAGGCGGTGTCGCGAAAAGGACAGACCATATTGGGCAAGGGCTGCTTGCGCGATTGAGCGAGAAGATGGCATGGGAATAGAACTCAAGGCCAAAGCTAACACCGCCTGCTCGACCCTTGAGAAATCTGTGAAGGATACCATATGGGGTGTGGGCTGCAGAACGATCCATGCATTGTGTCGCCCGATCGGTTGTGACGAACCTGTAGTCACCCCTTTTTTGGGGATGGCCTTGCCCATGGCAATATTTGTCAATGGGAGACACTCCGAAGTGGTATAGAGAGGCCGTGCTGCCCTTCTACCGCCTCGCCACTCGAGTCTCTGCCCTGAGCATTGCAGTGGCCATGGCGTCAGCCTGCGGAAGCGACCCATCGCCAGCTGCGGCCGATGCGGCTCCCGATGCTCGCGAGCCAGGGCCGGCGCAGGCGCTATTTGTGCTTCCGGGCGTAGATGTAGAGCAGGGCTTCTTCGCCCTGCCATACCCCAACAATCTTCGACTGGGGGCGGATGGTTTCATAAACTTGGATGATCTCGTTCGCCCCAATGCAGTGCTCGCCGACTTCATCAATACCATCGACGAGAGGCAGACAGGGTTTGGGCTCACCTCTGGCGTCTATATGCGTTTTGATGGCGCACTAGATCCGGCCTCTCTACCTTCCGAGCCCATTCGCTCGCAAATTCCAGAGGCCTCGGTCTACTTGGTCAACCTCGAGGAGAGCTCGCCAAACTACGGGCGCAAGGTGCCTTTGGACGTGGGCTTTCACAAAGCAGGTGGTGAGCTGATCGGTGAAAACTGGCTCGCCTGCATGCCGTTTCCGGGCACCGTATTGGAAGAAGCGAGCGACTATGCGTTGGTCGCGACCACGCGCCTGCTTGCAGAGGATGGAACCTCGGTATCGGCTGCACCGGTCTTCGAGGAGATTATGGGCCGTGGCGCAGGTGGTGATTCGAACATCGCGGAAGCAAAGTCATCCTACGCGCCGCTGACCGCTTGGCTCGACGAAGACGGCGGCGACGAGCGCGAAGATGTTGTTAGCGCAAGTGTCTTTACGACCCAAGCTCCGACGAAAATCATGGGGCAGTTTCGCCGCGTGATTCATGACTCAGTGCCTGCGCCCGTAGCCCGTGATATCGCGTGGCGCACGGATCGTCCAGGGTACGCCATCTACACGGGGCGCTTCGACTCACCCAACTTTCAGGCTGGCCAGCACCCATTCAAGTCACTTGAGAACGGCGGAGGCTTCGTTTTCGACGCCGGCGGCGATCCGGTCGTGCAGAGTACAAACGACCTGCGCTTCTCGATGACCATTCCAACAGATCAAGATATGCCCGAAGAGGGGTGGCCCCTAGTGCTCTACGGTCATGGCACAACTGGCGACTATCTTAGTTACGAGCAAGATGGCACAGCAGAACGCATGGCCTCCCGAGGGCTGGCCGTCATGTCTATGGACCAGGTCATGCACGGCGACAGGCTCGACGAGGGAGATGTGCAAACTCTTTTCTTCAATTTTCTCAATCCACTATCGAGCCAAGGCAACGTGATGCAAGCGGCTCTTGAGAACTACCAGTTGGTTCGTCTGGCTCAGGGCTTCGAGCTGATAGAGAGGCATGTCGGCGGAAGGACAGTACGCTTTGATTCCTCGAACCTCTTGTACTTTGGGCACTCGCAGGGCTCGGTCACAGGTGTGCCTTTCACCTCCTACGAACCCCATATTAAGGGTGCCGTGTTCAGCGGCGCTGGCGGATTGCTCCTATTAACTCTTATCACCAAGACCGAGCCTTTCGACATCAAAGAGCTTCTTCGGCTCATCATCCGCGATCCGGAAATCACCCAGTTTCACCCGGCTCTATCTCTTCTACAGGCCTTTTACGAGCCAGCAGACGGCATCGTACATGCTCGATTGCTGGTCCAAGAGCCACCGGAGGGGCTAGCGCCAAAGAGCATCTTTCATCCCATGGGCCTAGGCGATACATACACACCGGTTCCAGGGCAAAATGCGCTAGCGACAGCCTTCGGCCTCGACTTGGTGTCTCCAGTTCTCGAACCTATCGCGGGACTCGAGTTTCTCGAAAAGCGTGTGCTCAATCCACCGGTGACGAACAACGCAGGGGAGGTAACGGCTATCGGCGCGCAGTACGAACCGCCGCAAGGGTCCGATGGTCACTTCGTTAGTTTCAACGTAGCCGCGGCCAAGACGCAGAGCGCGGAGTTCTTGCGCACTCTCGTGGAAACGGGCAACGCGACAGTCGTAGCACCGTAGGAGGCGCCTATAGGCGCTTTGATAAGCGCACGGCAATCATCCCTGAAACTGCCGCTTTTTTGGGGTAGGCGCCACACCTACCTATACTGGGCGCCTGTGTTCCTGCATGTTCTGAACCTCTCGCCGGTCTTGTGAGCAATGTGGGCGGCGAGTTTCAGCTCGCCCCCGAGCTCAGCGTTGGAGCTGATGTCTTCCAGAGGTGGAATGGGGACAACGCCCTGCGGGTCGGCTTGCGAAGTGCGCTCTCGGAACGCGGCTCTATGTACGTGCAGGAGCAAGTGGCCGGAGTTGGTGGCCAGCTGAGCAACGCAACTATCGTTGGCGCCGAGGACACATTTGGCGCAGACGGAGGCGGTCGCACCTCACGCGTCACTCACCTATGCTCCCACTCAGAACTTCCACATTGCCGCACAAGCCGAGCTTCGCCTTGACCATGGCGATTCCGGAGAGGGTGTCGACGCTGGAGTGCTCGGGGCTGACCCCCGAGAAGGGCAGCTCCCTGGTGGCTTCTCAGACCACGATGGAGTGGTTCCGGGAGCAGCCTTGATCATTGCCCCCGGGAATCAAATCCAGTTCTTGGCCGGGGTGGGGGCACGGTGGCACGTGCATGAGAAGCACACATGGTTCGCACGGACTCGATTCTCCAATAGTACTCATACGGGCAATGGTGAAACGGAAGTTGACCCTGAGGCTAGTTTTCTCGAACTCACCACCGGCTGGGCCTTTCGCCCGGTTTCTAATGACTCTCTCGAGATTCTCTCTCGCTACAGTTTCCTACATGAGCAGCGTCCCACCGTGGATCGCAGCTGTGTCCGAAGTGAGCGGGCCCATGTTCTTGCTCTCTTGCCCTATGCGCGCCTCCCACATGGCATCTTGCTATCTGGAAAGTTGGCCTACAAAGACAGCATCGCATACGAGTCGTTCAGCACCGCAGAAGAGGTAGAGACAGGCCTCAGTACGATACTGGCCATCATTAGACTCGGCTACCAGTTCTATGGAAAGTGGGATGTCTCTGGCGAGGCCAGGGCACTGGTGCTTGTGGGGGATTTGGATGACGAGAGCAAGCTTGGGTCTCTTCTCGAAATTGGTCGCTCGCTTGGTCGGCATCTACGGCTCGGTGCGGGGTACAATTTCAGCCATTTCTCGGATAACGAATTGGGCGACCTACGGCGCGATAGCCATGGTTTCTTCTTTCGAATGATCGGTATGTACTAATATCTTAAGGCAGGAGATCTACGTGTCACGAAAGCGTCTAGGTGAAATATTGGTTGATGCTGGAGTAATCAACCACCGACAACTTGAGCATGCCCTCTTTGAGCAGCGCAGATGGGGCGGGCAGGTCGGTAAGATTCTAATCGACGAGGGCTTCGTCACCGAGGATATCTTGGTGCGGGCACTCGGCAAACAGTTGAACTTGCCCGTGGTGAGCCTTGAAGGGGCAAGAGTTGAACACGATATTCTGAGCAAGGTATCCGTCGAACTCGCCGAACAACACGGTGTCTTTCCCTTCCGTTTGCAAAGCAACTTCCTCGACGTTGCGATGAGCGATCCTATGAACATGGGCATCATCGATGAGCTTCGTATTCGCACCCGCCTAAACGTGCGTCCGCATATCTCGGGAGCCACGGAGATCGACAAGGCGATTCGCCGCCACTACAAGGGCGACATGGACATCGGTAGTATTGATGTCGACTTTGGCGGCGAAGATGCAGGCGAAATCTTGCACAGCAACGACGACCCCATGGCCGACATGCGCGAAGCGGAAATCGCCGCGCTTCAGCGAAGACTCTCCGCCCTTGAAGCTCTGGTTACTCGAGACGAAGACGTCATTCGCAAGTTGCTCGGCTTGCTCGCAGACAAAGGCGTGGCGAGTCGCGAGGAAATCCTCGCCGCCATCAAATAGTTCGCTCAGCCCCGCCTGAGAGAGGGGGGCTAGTCTGAATCGATCACCTCGGTGAGAGATTCAGGCTGGTTGACGCCAAAGCGTCAAAGGTTAGGGTGTAACTCTGACTATGACACTCTCAGCCTCGTAGGCTCCTACGAGGAGCCGAATCCTGGTGTGCAAACGGTGAGATTGGCCCACACGTTTCGTGGCAATGCTCTCAGGCTCTGGTTTGCGATAGCGGCTCAACTCTTGACGGTCACCATTCGCAACGTAGGCCTAGTAGGGACTGAGTTGGCCCGCGCCCAGGCCGGCACGCTGCGCAACAAACTCTTCAAAGTCGGGGCGATCGTTTCGATCAGTGTCCGGCGAATTCATGTCTGTCTCTCAAGCGCGTTCCCGTGCAAGCAACTCCTGGTACAGGCACTTGCTCGTCTCAGAGCACCGGATGCAATGACCTAAGC
>JAAEPE010000053.1 GCA_024222395.1 Myxococcales bacterium | reverse complement strand
ATAGAGCATCATGTGCGTTGACCCTCAAGAGTTCGATCACTTTTCTGAAAAGACATCAGTCTGCCCGTCACGTCATGGCAACGGAACCTCGTCGGAGATCGGAGCGCATCCGCGCGCAATCCTCGAGCCAGGAGGACGAGACGAGGCTCTCACAAGTTCGAGCTGCCATCACGAAGAATGCCTCGTTTTTCTCGGATGTTGACGACGAAGTCGATCACGTCGGTGCCCGACAGCCGACCGATGTGCCAGAATTCACGATCGGGACGCTGCGCAAGGCGATTCCTGCGCATTGCTTCGAGCGAAGGTGTGTCTTGCTCGGGACCGCCCTTACCGCTCCGCCTTCTCCTCCCCTTTTATCACTCGCTCCGTGCTCGCTCGCCCAGCTTGCTTCGTTCGTTCACATACCTCGGCGCCGACCTGCTTCTGATCGCCCTGCTCTTCGCGTTCAGCACGAGGATCGACACCCTCGCGCCGATGTTGACACGTGTGTTCCCGGCGTTGCCGACGGGGCCCGTGAAAGCCGCGATGTGGGCGGTGTACT
>JAAEPE010000052.1 GCA_024222395.1 Myxococcales bacterium | reverse complement strand
GCATCATCAATGCCATCATTGCTGGCATCAGGGTCGCCTTCACCACTCCCGCCGGTACAGCCGAGGAGAAGCGAGGAGAGAGCCACGAGAATAGGGAGAGAGGGGAGAAGTCGGTGCATAGTCAGATCGATTCGTAGGGGGGCGATGTCCCGTCGCTTGTTAACTTCCGGTAGCGGCTCAGTTCCTTCTACGCTGCCATTTGCTCCTCGTCAACAGCATTGTTGATCTCCAAAGAGGCTAGGTGGTATCCCGACTCGAATTTCGCATTACGAGTGAGGTCATGTTGAACTCCAAAAAAGGCTGGCAGGCCGCCCCCAGGTCCAATGAACCGAAGCTGATCGAGCAATTCCAAGACCTGCAGCCATACGACGACATGGCACAGTTGTCCTCTCTGAGCGAACAGGATCTGGTCACGCTCAGTAGGATTGGTCCCTGTGAATGGGCAGCCCCGGCGACCGAGAAGCTGATCGAGAGGGGCGTTTTGGACAAGATTCCTGGTCGACCTAGTGGCAACGATCCGCAGGAGTTCGTCGCCCGCTTCTGCGTTGCAGCCTATCTGGGAGATGCTGCCGCTGTGCGCACATTCATGAAGCCCGATGGCGTCAAGTACGAATACCTAGCCTCTTCCCCTTGTTTTCATAGGAGTTTTGAGATTGCTGCGTCTTTTCTTGTCATGTCTGTGGCGTCACCGGTTACTAGCATTTTGAGATGAGCAGCACGCAACCAAGCCAGGGTGACCCTCGACTTGCCGGCGATACCGTCACGAATCAATTCGAGGCGCTCGTCGAAGAGCACAAGAACGCGGTCTATGCCGTTGCTTACTGCACTACCGGTGACGGCCAAATCAGTGAGGATGTAGCCCAGGAGGCGTTCCTGCAGGCCTGGCGTTCTCGAGACAACCTGCGAGAGGCACACCGCTTTCGCGCCTGGGTTTGCGGCATCGCTCGCAACATCGCGCGCAATGAGAATCGTCGTCGCAAGCGTCACCCTGAGGATTCTCTCGAAGTGAGCGACACTGGCGCCGAGCCCGCTGTGCTCGACGAGATACTGAGGACCGAACGCCTGGCAGTGCTCTGGCAAGCACTCGGCAAGATGCAGGAGCCTTATCGCGAAGTGCTCAGCCTGTACTACCAGCAGGGCAAGAGTGCCAGGGTGCTGGCCGAATCTCTGGGCATCAGTGATGGGCTGGTCCATCAACGACTCAAGCGCGGACGAGAGCAGCTCAAGGAGCAAATCAACCACGCGCTGCTCGAAGACCTCCGTGCCCTGCAGCCATCGAAAGGGTTCTCAGCCCGCGTCATGG
>JAAEPE010000051.1 GCA_024222395.1 Myxococcales bacterium | reverse complement strand
TGAAAGCATGGTGTTGCCTCGGCTGGACGGAACTAAAGCTGAAGTAATCCGTGCTGAAATCAGTGTGCCTAGATTTTCGGTTCAGGTCGGACATCTTGATGCCTTCATTCGCGGACTGAAGAAGTGCGGTTGGCATACAAACTGGCGCGAGTTCCTGTAGCTCAAGCCCCTCTGCCCCGCCCGCGGTCAAGATTTGCCGGACTTACGCTAGCCTCTTTGAGAGTTGCAACTCGCGCATCTCCTCGAGCTTGGCCAGTGCATCCAGGCTCGTAACCTGACTGCCAAACAAGTCGAGATAGCGCAGTGCAGTGAGAGCGCGCAGCGGCGAGAGGTCGTCAACCTTCTTGCTCGTAGCCAGCCACCTCAATCGGCTCAGTCCTGCCAACGGGCTAAGGTCCCCGGCAATCGTTCCACCAAGATCCAGGACCTCCAACGCGGTGAGGTACGCGAGTGGCTCGAGATTGCTCACCTTCATGCCAGCGAGATCGAGGATGCGAAGGCCTACCAGGTTGCGAAGTGGCGCGAGTTCCGTCGCGGAAGTCCCAGTGAGCATTAGCTCTTCGAGACTGACAAGCCCCCGAAGAGACGAGAGGTCGCTTACACTCGTTCGATAGAGGCTCAGCTCGCGAAGTTTGGCCATGCCAGCGAGACTTGAGATATCGGAGAGCTCGAAGAGGTATGAGAGGCCGAGTTTCTCAAGCTTGAGCAGCGACTTGAGCGGCGCTAAGTTGGTGACCTGTTTTGCACCTCCAAGGTCGATTTCGCGAAGTTCGGTCAATGTCGCAAGTGGGGCGATACTCGTCACTCTGCTCGCGCTCCCCAGATTGAGTTTGCGCAACTTCTTCAAAGTAGAAAGCGGCCCGAGGTCGACCACAGGCGTGCTGGAAAGATCGAGCTCCTCAAGTTCGGTGAGCGCGCTGAGGGCTGTGAGGTCCTTGGTCTGTATGCGCCACAGCGTCAGAGAGCGTAACGTTGGCACCATAGCCAGCTCGTCGAGGTCGAACTTAGTGCCCCCAAGGTCGAGCCTTTCTAGCTTGGTAAGAGTCCTGAGAGGTCGAAGATCGGTAGCCTCTGAAAAGCGCAGGCTAAGCTCGCGTAAGTTTGGAAGCGTTGCAAGCACGCGCAAGTCAGTGAGCTTGGTGGGCACGACGAGCGATGCCAAATTGGTTAGAGCCCCCAGCGACTTCGGTTTGCCAATGTCCGCGCTCTGAATGTCGAGTCTCTTGAGAGTGCGCGAGGTGCTAAGCGGTGTGAGGTCGTCGACGGCCGTATTCTCGATAGCCAACTCCTCCAGTTGTGGAATTTGCAGAAGAGGCTCGAGGCTTTGCAGCTCAACATTCGCTAGCCGCAATATCTTTAGCTTCGACGCCGTGGCCAGGTCGCTCAGGTCAACAGGCACTTCGTAAATCTCGATTTCGGTGGCCTCTGATATCCCTGCCAGCGACTTGAGATCAGTTGGGCTCTCCTTGTCGATGCGAAGCGTCTTGCTAGCGAGCGCTGTCCCATTTTCAGGGGCAGATGCTTCGCCCTTCCCTGCCTGCGAGAGCGCAGACGGGTTTGCCGCCTCGGGTGGAGACAGCGGAGCTGCCGACGAACACGAACACGCCGCAATCAGACCGAAAAAAAACGAATCTATAAAGTGTTCTCCTCACGTCGCAATATTGCCGCTGCGTAGACGGCGGGTCAACTGAAGCGATGAAGAGGCTAGGCCTCGCTACAGGGACGCAGGCGCACTCGGGATCTTCGTCGAATAGCCGTTGGCTGCTCCTATGCGTCCTCGTCGGGCCTCTTCTGCTCGTTAGCGAGAGCCTGCGTGGCTAGGACTCGCAGATTTTGCAACTCGTTGGCAACTTCAGAGAGAGAATTTGTCGTGTGCGCAGCTGATGGTGCAGCCAGAACCTCGCGTATCCCACTAACTTGCCCCGTCAATATGGCCAAGCGCTCGTCGATGCCCGTGCTTGCCCCCTCGGAAAGAACAGTTCTGATTCCTTGCAGTTGCTGTGTCAGTCCCGTGAGCGTTCCAGTCACTCGCGTCACCGGATCATCATCGCCGCCCCCTGTGCTCTTGATACGCTGATATTCTCGCTTGATTGTTTCCCAACGGGAACTCTGAGATTCGTCCAGAGTTCCCATGATCTCGCCCAACTTCAGAAGATTCTGTTCGGCCTCTGTAGTAAGCGTCTGGGCCTCGCCCAAATAATGATCCGCGATTAGAGACTTGACTTCCTCCGGTGTCATTGCCGACACAACCTTCTCGGCAAGCTTGTTCATATTTCGGTAGCTGCCCTGCAGCTTGAATGGAGGCTCGGTACGGAACTTATCGTCTTGGGCAGCCGACAGAATGTATCCTTGGTTAACCTTGAGCAGAACATCTTGGCAGGTGGAGATGTGTCTCAAGACCGCGAGAATCTCATCGAGCTCAGAGCTTGAATAGCCATGGTCAAGCTCCGATGTTGCGATTTGCTCTCCCCTCGCCATGCGGACGAGCTTGTAGACATCAGTCTGCTCACGAGCGGCCAATGGCGCTAAGGTTGTGTTTGAAGTAAGCGAGTTCTCGATGTAACTAAGCGCAAAGGTATCGCCTTGGCCCTCGAGAATATCGCCCAGGTTGTAAACATCGGCTCGGTTGGACAGCATGTCGGGAATCTGAAAGCTCTCTCCCGACTCGGTATACGGATTGCCCGCCATGACAACGCAGAAGCGCTTGCCACGCATATCGTAGGTCTGCGTCTTGCCCTTCCAAACGCCTTCGATACGCCGTTGGGCATCGCAAAGCGAAATGAACTTCTGAAGCAACTCAGGGTTCGTATGTTGGATATCATCGAGATAGAGCATGACATTGTTGCCCATCTCTAGCCCAAGGTTGATCTTCTCAACTTCCTGCCGTGCGGTTGCGTTTGGCGCCTCTTCTGGATCCAACGAAAGTACGGAGTGACCAAGGGCAGGCCCATTCACTTTTACGAACACCAAGCCCAGTCGATTGGCGACGTATTCCATTAGCGTCGTCTTGCCGTAGCCCGGTGGCGAAATGAGCAGTAGGAGCCCCATTAGATCGGTGCGCTTTTTATCGCCCGCCGCACCGATCTGTTTTGAAAGGTTGTCGCCAATGAGAGGCAGGTAGACATCGTTTATGAGCTTGTTGCGCACAAAGGATGTCATTACCTTTGGCTTAAACTCCTCGAGCCTCAGAACGTCACGCTCTCGCACAAGGAGCTCGTGGCGAACGTTTCGATATGCCTTGTAGCCTGGCACTCTATCGCTGGCGAAGTGCCCAAGCCGGGCTATGAACTCGTCGATGCGCAACCCGAGACCACGGTCCACAATTCGCGGGTGGCGCCCCAAGAGGCCTTTCACGTGCACGGACGTCTGAGCGCTTAGTTGCTCTCTCTCGACGCCGGCATCGGCGTACAGCACAGCAGCCTCGATGAGTGCGTGTGAGAGTTCTGGCCGATTCGCGACGGCGTACCCTTGTAGCCAAGCATATGCCGCCGAGAAGCGCTGCTCGAGCCCGCCTCCGAGCCCCTCGATGCCATCGAGAACATCGCGTGCACCAACCCGCTGCAAATCGTTTGTCATTGCTTCTCGAAGGGCAATCGCATCGGCGCTGACTACGAACCGAGGGTGCTCTGCTCTAAGTTCTTCGCACAGGTAGCGTCCGGCAACAGCGAAGCTATCGCCGGGGAGCGTGCCCACCGCAGGTAGATTGATTTGCGAGAAGAATGCTTGGATGTCGCTTGCAAGCTCCTCGGCCAAGGCGACAACTCCGCCATCATCACCAAACACTTCCTGCAAGCGTCCCATGTTCTGAGCTCGCACATGATACGCATCGCGAGTCTTGTCATCGCCATGCCAGGCCCAGTACAAGACCGCCAGACTGCGAGGCGTTGCCGCATAACGCAAAAGCGCTGCGCTCTCTCGCATTGCCAGCAAATGGCCCAGAATCAATCCCGCATCGACATCGTGCAAACCTCGCTCGTAGCCTTCGTCGTACCGTTCCTGCGCGTAGTTGCGCACAAAGGCTAGCAGTGCGTCAGGGTCGTGCATTGCGGCGTGCAGCGCCGTAGCGTCCAACCCGTGACTGCCCCTGTCTGCCGCGTCCAATACGCTGGCAGCCAAGTACTCGCCGCGATAGACCTCATTGGTCTCGGATACAAGGTCTTGCGACCAATAGGGACGTGTCGCCTCAAAGTCGCCATCGAGGATCGTCTCGTAGAAGTCGGTTCCGTTGAGATGAAGGCTCATGTGCTCATCTCTTGCCACCATGCTGAGCTCAAGCACTTGCGTGTTCACGCGAAAGCGATGCTTGCCAAAGCGCAGAATGTCGTCGCCGTCTTCGAAGAGTTCGAGCTTGTCTCGCAGCGCGCGAATGGCGTCTTGCTTCGCGGTCTTAAGTTTTGAGCCAATCTCCTCGGACTTTACCGAGTCGCCCAAGTCGCTGAGTTGCTCGGCGAGTTGCCGCAGCTTCATGACCATCGCATCGGCAGCGAAGTATCCGTTTACCTCGTCTGCGGACTTGAAGTTGCCGGCCCGCCGACCAACGCCACGAATGATGCGGTCCGCGGCCTTAATGAGATTCTGAGCGCGTCGCTGTCTCTCGTCTACGAGAACCTGTTTTCGCCCACTAAACGCGTCGTAGACCTCCTCGCGCTTGGCTGCGAGGTCGCCCAGAAACTCATCGAGTTCGGAAAAGCGCGCCTCGAGTTCTTCGAGCTGCACCATGATGCGGGCGAGTTCTTCGTCACACCGGTCGGGTGTGTCGCACATGGTGAGTGCACCAGATACGCTTTGACCCAAAAGGGTGAATTGTGCCCCGAATTCGGCCTTTCCCTCGTGTGAGATCAGTTCGCGGTAGCGGGCATCGATGGTGGCTCGCACACCATTCGCGTGTCCGAATACTTCGGAGACACCTTCTAGGATTGTGGTCCGCTGGGTGGCGTCGTCGATCTGCAGGTTCGCGACAACTTCTGTGAGCAGATCGAGGCCTTCAACGGTCGCGTCGACTTGCTCTTTAAGAGGCTTGGTGTCGGCGACCTTGCCGACCTTTTCAAGCTGCACGAGTGTCGCATCAAGCTGCTCACGCAAAGGCCGAAACGCCTCATCACGCAACAAGTAGGTCACGCAGTCACGACTGATTCGATCGAAATGTTGAACCAGCTCTTCCTCCAGCTGGTCGAGACGATCGGTGTCGATGTATCTCACCTCGCGAGCTGTGATGATGTGTCCGCGTTGGGAACGAATCGTTGTTAGAGCACCCAAGAAGGGGTCAACAGCGTTCCAGGCCTCCGAACGCAACTTCTGCTCAAGTTCCGCGACCTGCTCTTCGACCGCGGCCAGCGAACTCTCTGCGAGGTTGCGAAATTCCAGGACCTTTTCAAATTCACCAATGATGAGCTCGGCGGTTCGGGCTACCTTCTGGATCAGGGTCTTGAGGTCACCGACCTCGGCATTGCCTAGCCAGTAGTAACTATCGATGAGCCGCGCCGACGTCGCCACTACGTCTTCGAACGTATGCCTGCCGGGCTCTTCTGCGGCGATGAGGCGGGTGACTGCGAAGCTATCCGAGATGCCGCGTACGAGCTCAGCGTTGCCTACTTTGGCTAGAAATGAGTCATCCACTTCGGTGCTGGCTGCAAACTCGGCTGACGTAAATGGCGTTTGCCAGACTTGCATCGGGTGAACCCGCGTAGGCTCCTCGGAGACCGAACGAAATACAACGAGACGGCCATCATCAAAAAGACTATAGCCGTGACAGTGGATTGGAGTGTCTACCTCTTTGCGGATGAGGTTGTACGAAAGTAATGCGTAGAGACCGTCGCCTCGACGGTGAAAGACGTAGAGAATGTCTTCGCCGTTGGGAGACTTGATCATGCGCTCGAAGCTCATGTCATCGTTGTCGCCCTCAAAGAGCTTGTGGGTGCCACCAGAGAGGTAATAGCCTCCGGGGAAGACGATTCCGTGGTCCTCAGGCAATTGACGGCAACCATCACCAATTGCGTCAATTCGAGTCACGGCGCTCGTGCGCGGATTGAAGACCAGGTATCGCCACGCCTCTTCGCGAAAGGGGAGAATCTCTATTAGGTACAGTCCGCCGAGTTTTGCGTAGGCAAAGTGGCCGTCATCGAGCGTTTGGTTCACTTCGTTGACCGGGTCGGAATAGATGCCCTCTCCGGTGCTGGTGTTGTTTTCGATTTTGACGGTGATGTCACCGCCCGTGTTCTCTACGAAGAGAGTGTCATCGATGCTGTAGTGTGGATAGGCACCTGTGACTTGTGAGTCGCGCTCGAGCTCTGTCCACTCAAAATCGTGGGTCGGTGGCGCAACGTAAATACTCGCTCCACGATCATCGACAAAGACGACGCGACCATCACCTTCAATGCGCCAGTGAAATACTTTGATGTCAGTGTGTTCTGTGCCAACTTGAAACGCCGCAAGCAAGTTGGTGTCGTTCTTGACCAGCTGCAGAAGACGGGCGTCTCGGTAGTAGCGGTAGAGCGTGGAGAACGCTTTGGTGAACTCTTTGGAAAGAAGAAACCCGTCTGCGGCATCAAGCGGAACCGCTGAGCAATCGTAGCCACCATCTGCAGCTTCAAAGCGATGCAGTGCCATGACGTCTGCAACCGCGGTCTCCTGCTTGAGCCCCATGAAGACGTTGTAGCCGAAGAGCATAAGCCCGTTGACCGTGACGATGTCGCGTGGCACGCAGTTGTTCGCTGTCCGCACACGCTCGTTCGCGATGACCTTGAGTTCGGACCCGCCGAAGAGGTCCTTGCGCTGGGTGTTGAGGGATTCCGTGAGGCGCAAGAGCTCCTGACCCTGTTGGGTCAGGCGCTGCTTTATAACCTCGTAGTTGCCGCCCTCAAGCTCAGCGTCGACGTCTACAGATCCGCCGTTTTCCAATTCTTCTGCCATAGACCTTGGTGTTCTGAGCGCTATTTGCTGTCCGGAGCGATGTTTCCAATGCCCAACTCATTCGCCTTATCTAAGAGCGCTTTGATTTTGGGTTTAGAACCCGCGTCCGCACCTTTCATCACGGACCCGAGCATGGCAGCGACACTGAGGTCCTTGATGGAGCCAGAGTTGGCGGCAGCACTCGCCAGCATCTCCTTTAGGTCGTTGATTAGGTCCTCGCCACCACCATTGAGTCTGTCACCGAGAACAGCCTGCAGTGTCGAACTACTCTCAATCGCACCGTCGATGGAATGTCCAACGGCGACCGACTTCACAAACTTGTCGAAGAAGTCTCCGTCGCCACCAACGATGTTGATGTCGGCTGTCTTGAACGCCTCGCCCATAACCTCGGCGTGTTGCTTTGACATAAGGACTTTCGCCTTGAGCGCTTCCATCGCAAGTTCGACATCTTTCTCGAGCTTGATGCGAAACTCCTCGTGCTCTCTAGTCTCTCCTTCGATGAGCTTCATGGATGCGGCCTTCTCGGCGAGCCCCTTGGCTTCCGCGAGCATTTGTGCCTCGGTTGCATTTGCGTCGGCGAGCTTTGCAGTCACCTCAGCGAGTAGTTTCTCGCGGATGCCAACAGCCTCGGCCATGCCGTGCTTCTCAATCGCATCGGCGTCTGCCGCCTTCACTCGAATGTCGGCCATGCCGCGCTGCTCTGCTCCCTTAGCTTCCGCAAGATGCTTCTCACGAATAATCTCAGCTTCCACCAGGCCCTCGCGCTGCGTAACGTCGATTGCCGCCTGCCTCACTTTCACGTGGGCGATTCCTTGCTTCTCAACAGCGCCAGCGTCAGCCTCCTTAACTCGAACTTCTGCCAGCCCCTTCGCTGCCTCTTCGGATTGCACACCTTCGGCTAGGCGAATCTTGCTGCGGGCATCCTTGTCAGCAACTGCTAGTGCGGCCTCCGCCAGCGTAAGCTGTTGTTTAGCCGTGAGAGTCGCAACTTGCTCCTGCGCTTCCGCCATCTTGATGTCCTTGATAAGAACTTCTTGTGCGTCTGCCTCTGCAGCAATGATTTTTACTTTTTTGGACCGCTCTGCACCCGCGTGGGCACGAATGTCGCTGATGTTCTCTTCCTCTGTCGCAACACCTTTTTCGACAGCGATACGACCCGCGACGATGTTGGCAATTTCCTTCTTCTCGACTTCGACGAGCTTGTCCTTGTCGATGGAACGCAGTGCCACTTCGCGCTGACGATCTACTTGCTCGAGGTCGGTAGCCTTGGTTACACGAACCTCCTCGACTCCGACTTCGCGCAGACTGGCTTGTTCGGCAACCGCGATGGCTCGACCTTTGGCAACGTCTGCAAGACGAACTTCTTCTTGAACCTTCTGCTTCTTGATTTCGCTGAGCTTCTGCTCTTCAAGTTGTACACGCAATGCGTCGTTCGACTCGCGAGCTTGCGACATGGCAATTTCTTTGTCGCGCTTCGCCTCGGCATCCGCTCGCTGTTGGTCAAAGCGGTAGATTGCCTCGTCTGAAGCCAAATTCTGGCTTCCCAACTCCATGCGTTGCTTTTGCTTGAGGTTATTCGTGTTGACGGCAGCCTGGGTTGTGATGTCGGTGATTTTTTCAATGCCGCGTGCATCCAGAATGTTGTCTGGGTCCATCTTGTCGAGGGGCGTTTGCTCCAAGTAATCGATCGCAGCATCGTCGAGAACGTAACCGTTTAGATCCTTGCCAATAACCGAGATGATCTGGTCCTTGAAATTGTCCCGTTCCTCGTAGAGCATCTCAAAGTCGAGCTTCTTGCCAACCGTCTTGAGTGCTTCAGAGAACTTGGCCGCAAAGAGCAGTTCCAACGTGTTGTGATCTGAAGCTCGGGCGCAGCCGATTGCCTGGGCAACGCGCAGAACGTCTTCTCGAGTCTTGTTGACGCGCAGGAAGAACGCGACCTTGATGTCAGCGCGAATGTTGTCGCGACAGATCAAGCCCTCGGTTCCAGCCCGGTGAATCTCGATGGTCTTCACCGAGATATCCATGATTTCAGCTCGGTGAAAGATTGGCAGTACCACGCCACCTGAGAACGTAATTTCCGGCTCGGCTTTCATCTTGTTGACCAGCAGCGCCGTGCCCTGGTCGACCTTGCGATAGAAGCGCGCGATCATGACGAGGATGCCCATGAGGAGAACGAAGCCTCCTGCGACGAGAGCTATGAGTAATTGTGTTGGCATGGCTATTCTTCTTTCGCTGCGGTTAAGAGCCCGTCCATGGGCTCTATGAGGTATGCGTGGCGCTTCTCGTCATAGTCGATAACGAGTGCGCGATCGTGGCGCTGAAATTGGTCGTCTCGGTCGCATCGCACGGGGATTACGAGCTCGAGACCGTTGTCGGTGATCTTTGCTTGCCCGAAGTCGTGGTCGACATGCCCTGTCGTGACAGTGCACGTAGAGCCGACGTTGTCGATGGCGCCTCGCGCGTGATGGATTTTGAAGACCGGTGCAAGGGGCGTGATTACGATTGCCGTTAGCGGCAAAGAAACCAGGAGAGAGCCTCCAAGAACCAAGACACCAAAGAGCCAAGTAGGCATTCCGTCGGGAATTATTGGCCCCAGATAGTAAGTGGTTAGGAGACAGAGACTCCAAGCAATCACGAAGATGAAACTCAGCGAGATCGTGAGAGGAACTCTTCTAAGCCCGAGCGGGCTGAGGAAAGAGCTTACGCCCTCTGCATCGTGCCCCTCAGCAGCGTCATGGCCATCGGCTGCATCGTGACCACCGCCAGCATCGCCGCCCTCTCCACCGCCGACTCCATCTGCCGCCCCGTCGATATCGGCGTCAACGTGAAAAATGTCGATGTCCAGGGCACCGAGTATCACGAATACCCAGTACAGGAGAGTTATGCCAACGAGGATCGTTAGCGCTACGGAGGGAAATGCCAGCGAGGCTTCTAGTAGTTCACTCATCCCAGGGGCTCCTTTGGCGCGTTTGCCAGCGAACCGAGGCACTGCCATGGAAATGTCGCGACGTGCGCGTCACGAGTGAGGGAGCCAGACCATTTCGCGTTGGTCCTTGAAGCTGATATGGTGTCGGGTTTTCGGTTCAAGTGCCAAAGCCTAACGCCGACAAGCGGGTCTTGCCACCTACCCCTATGCGGATTTCTGAGGCTAGGCAAGCAAGCCGCCACGGCAACTCCCATGGGCAATGCTTCTCCGAAGGGTATTCGCAATCGATGTTTTGCAGTGTGAGCAGTGCAAAGGAAGGATGAAAATCATCGCTATCATCCCCGCAGGAGAGACAAGCAACACCATATTGGATCACATGGAGCAAAAGGAAACGAAGGGTTGCCCAATGGCAACGGGCCCACCAAACAACTC
>JAAEPE010000050.1 GCA_024222395.1 Myxococcales bacterium | reverse complement strand
CTGCGATTGCTAGCCTCGTGCAGAATACAGTCCCCGTCTTCTATGACTTTGATGAGTACACCTGGCTCATCGAAGCTGCTCGCAAAATCGACCCAAGGATTTACCTGTTGGTATTGCTCGGAGGCGATGGGGGCTTGCGAAAAAAAAAGGTGATTGCGCTAGAGCAGACAGACTGTGACTTGCGCCGTGGCCAGATCACGGTGCGACGATCGGAGTGGAAGGGAGTGGTCGCGGAGACCAAGGGCATGGAGGCGCGAGTCGTCCCAATGACCCAACGGCTTTGGAAAGCCCTCAAGTCCAACGAGCATTTGGGCACGCGGGTTCTCGCAAGCGCGACCATGGACCAGGTGACGGCCAAGGTAGTGCTCCGCTACATGAAGAGGGCCCAGCGACGGGCCAAGTTGAAGGCCAGCGGTGGCTTTCACGTCCTTCGTCACACCTTCTGCTCGCACCTTGCAATGAGAGGGGCACCCGCAATTGCCATTCAGCGACTAGCGGGGCACAAGAACCTCCAAACTACTCTCCGGTATATGCACTTGGCACCCGGGGAGACTGAGCGAGCGATCCGCCTTCTTGAGGAAGAAAAGCCTGCTCAATTTGGAGACATTCTGGAGACGGGCACCAATGTGGTGCCGATCTTCAAACATCACCAATAGTTAAGTAGTGGAGGCGCCGGGAGTCGAAGTGTATGAGCGGTCAATCTTAACCAGATGACTTCGCACGCTTTTCTTGCTCAAGAGTTCGACATCCTAGGTGTTTCTCCACTTTGATTCCTCCCCCAGAGTCCCCTGGGATTCTCTCTACTTCGCCCTGGTCAGGGAGAAATAGGGGAAACGCTTGTCAGGGGTGAGGTAGACGACAGCGGGGTTCTTCCATGTTCGTGTGCCGTTGGGCCATCGCTCTGGATGGTGTCGTCTAGCTTGCTCGTAGACCACGTGGCGCTTCGCTAGCAGCTCGTCGCTCTTGCCTTCGTGCCGAAGCCACTGGAACCTGTCAACGATGTGATGCGCCAGCGCTCTTGCGACGCATGGCCAATACTGCCAGAAGCCAGAGGCCCGCCAAGGTAGGCGAAGTGCTGCCGCTTGTGGAGCAGCCGCTTCGATCGCTCCCCTCTTCTTCACCTTGCTTTTCCTCTTCTTCTTCCTCGGATTGCATTTCGTCCTCTGGCGTGAGCCCCTCGCGCATCGCAATACCCGCGTTGCTCATCGCATCACCGAGGTCTGGGTTGCAGATCGAAGTGACCAGGTGGGTCGGAAACTGTTCGGCGAAGTACGCGAGCCGATGGGCTGGTTGGGCGCCGCCGCTCGCAGAACTACAACTATTCTCGAGCCGTGCGCCAAAGTTGTCAGCAGTCACTGTAGCGCCAGTGGGGTCGCCGGCGATCACGGCCACGGTCACGTCGCTGCTGCTCCCCTTGAGGCCCGTCAGGTAGCTAACATAGTCATCGGGGTGCACAAGGTAGGGCGACCCCGCCGCCAATGGCTCACAATCGGTATACGTACCTGGCGTTCGGCCCAAGGGGGCGCCATCGCATTGAAGTCCAAACTCCGAGCAGCGAAAACTGCTGAGCGGCCCAAGTGCACTGTCGATAGCATCGTGCACCGGATCTGTGTCGAAGATGTTGGCATCTGAGGCCGAGCAGTCGTCCTCATCAGTAAGAATGACGACTGCTAGGTGGGCGTCGTCGCGCACGAACGTACCATCCGCTACTAGACTTTCGAGACCTCGCTGCATTGCGGCAAGTGGCTGTTCAAAGCCACAGCCGTTGACGCCGAGGCTTGCCATGCATGCAACTGCTTCGTCGAGCGACCCAGAGTAGTTCGTGACGTGCAATCCTTCAGAATCGTACCCATCTGTTACGTAGGCATCCGCTGGGCCGTTGCACGAGCTATTTCCGGGCTGAAGGGCTCCATCGTCACCTTGGCCCAAGCAACCGTTGATGGGAAATCCGCCTGTCCCCATATTGGTAGAGAGGACGCCGATGTGCAAGTCGGGCAAACCGTTCGGGGCAAGCGCGAGTTGGTTGACCAACTCGTCGACGCTGGAATTCATCGCTAATTGTTCCTCGCGCATGGAAGCGCTGTTGTCGACAATGAAGAGCAGGTCGAGTTTTTCGGGCTGCTCTGACTCCTCGATGGGAACCTGAGCTGTGCCGACCTCGTCGGTGCAGCCGCCGGCGAGGGCAAGAGAAATGAGGAGGGGGGATGCGAATAGTTGGTGTTTCATTTGTGTGTCTCCACCCCTGTATTGGCGCAACCTCTGCCAATCCGTCAGACGACCACAAGAATAATCAACACCTCACGGGGACGGCATTTCGATGACGCTGCGGAGCAAGACGCCTATCTCCATCATGGGTCCTCTCAGAGTGGGCTCACAGATCGATCGTACGAGATGGTTGGGGAACTGCTCCGCAAAGTACCCAAGCCGAAATGCAGGGAACGCGCCTCCATGCTCTGATTCACATGAAGCATCGCCTGTCGGCCGGTCACCTTCGATAGAAACGGTCAGGCCGCTACGTCCGCCAGCGATGACCGCAACCACCACATCATTCACGTCGGTTTTTAGGCCTGACAAGTAATCGATGTAGGTGTCGGGATGAGCAAGATAGGGTGAGTTTTCTCGCGGTGCGCAGTCGGCGTAGGTTTCCGCGCTGCGGCCAATGAGGGCCCCATCACACGTCAGACCAAATTCAATGCAGCGGAAGCCCGAGAAGGGACCAAGTTCACTGGTAATGTTGTCTTGCGATGGATCGGGGTCAAAGATGCTAGCATCGTGAACCGAGCAATCGTCTTCGTCCGTAACGAAGATAACGGCAAGGTCCGCATCCGCGCGCAAAAAAGCGGTGTCATTGGACGAGTTCGTCTCGAGCTGCTCGAGCCCTCGGCGCATGGCCGCGAGTGGCTGCTCAAAGCCGCAACCAGCCGTGCCGACGGCTGCTGTACACGCAAACGCGTCCTCGAAGGTGCCTTGGTAATTGGTTTCGCGGGTCCCCTCGGCGCCAAAGATATGCTCAATGAACAGATCTGTCGGTCCGTCGCACGAATCGTCCCCTGGCTGCAGCGCTCCATCGTCGCCGACACCTTCACATCCGTTGATCCCAAAGGAGCCCGCGCCCATGTCGGGCGAAATCACTCCAATGTGCACGTTCAACGCTCCACCAGGAGGCGCTGGTAACTGATCTATGAGAATCTCGATCTCTTGGGTTAGAAGCACCTGCTTCTCACGCATCGAAGCACTGCTGTCAACAACGAAAAGTATGTCGAGTAGCCCCGAGTCGTCAGTGCTTGGCAGGGGCGTGCTACCTACTTTCGCGTCTTGAACGCAAGAAGGTGATCCTGCACAGATCGCTAGTGCAGCCGATACGAGAAGCCCGCGGCTCATGGCCTCTCCTTCATCGCTCTAGCCAATTCGAGTTTCATGCGCGGCAAGTGCAGGCTCGTAGGGAAGAGCAACTCAAACTGTCGAGCTCGCTTCTGTGCTCCGTGTAGATCGTTGCGTCTCAGGAGAAGCGTGACCCAAAGGGTTTCGCGTTCTTCACGCAGACTGCCAGAGCGAAACTCCTCTGCATGCCGCTCAATAGCACTGGCGGCGCCGGCAAGATCCGAATCGCGCAATCCTCGTCGAACGCTGTCGAGTAGAGCTCGCTCCCTCGAAAGCCTGGCGACGAAATCCGCAGGGCGCGATGCCTCGGCAAGGTTTGGCTCGGGGACGCGGTGCCGTTGCGGCGAGGCCCTTGGACTCTCGATTCTGGATTTTGGTGTCACTGGCTCAGATAGCGTTTCCGCGGCGATGGGAACCGCGGATTCCGATCCTGCCACATGCAGAGCCTTGGCCGTTTCACTGGGGACCGTCAAAATCACGGGAGATTGAACGGGAACAGATTGTATTGCCGTATCTCCGGCGCTGACAATCCTTGCTG
This sequence comes from Myxococcales bacterium, assembly GCA_024222395.1. Taxonomy (GTDB): domain Bacteria; phylum Myxococcota_A; class Polyangia; order Haliangiales; family Haliangiaceae; genus NORP324. Next base: position 2,131 of record JAAEPE010000050.1, on the reverse strand, counting down.
GTGGAGCTTGAGTTGGTTCCGTAAGGCTTCGTACCCCGTAGCCACCACCTGCGCTTGCGAGCATTGCCAAGCCGATGATGAGTTTTGTTTTGAGCGACACGCTACCAACAATGCCCGCAACCGACGCGGCCTTGCCTGCGCCCGCAGATGTTACGGCTGCCGCCTGGCCCGCTCCTGCGACGCCCTCGCTAGCGGTCAGTGCAGTACCCGCAATCACACCAGCCCCGATCAAAGTGCGCTGATAGATTCGGTCAATCGTTTCCGGGTCTGGGCCCGGCATGGCGGAGAGCACCGACAGCAGCTCTCGTGATTCGCTAGCGTTGTCTTCCATACTCACTTCACCTCATCTCCTTGGCGTCTTAGCGCTTCCACAAAACGCGCTCGCCCCAGACGCAGACGCGAGTACACGGTGTTGAGCGGTACCTCAAGAGCCGCAGCAATTTCCGGTGCTGTGTAACCATCCAGGTCGTGCATGACGACAGCTGCGCGCTGTTCAATACTGAGTTCGCTTAGCCCCCCCAGTACCAATCGGCGCTTGGCTCTTTGCTCATCGTGTCCAGCACCGGTGGTAGTGATCTCGATATCTTGGACTGGGACTTGTCGCCGACTCGCCGATCTGCGGGCGTCGGAGGCAACCCGATAGGCAATTCCAAAGAGCCAAGGGCGAATCGGCCGACTAGTGTCGAAGGAATCCTGCTTCCGATAGACCACGGAGAAGACATCGTGGGCTCGATCTTCCAGGTCCGAGGACGGAACCCCGAGGCGCTGCAACGTTCGCCAGAGGTAGGCGACCTCGGCTCGATACACCACTTCAAAACTGAAGGGCTCGGTGCTCTGCATTTGCTCTAGCGCCACATCAAGAGATTGGCTGTCAACCGCCGGATCCGTCACAATAATCGCAGACTCACATGAATTCCTGTACTTGCCCTAAATCCAGGGCTCTGCCATGCGCCGGTTTCGCCAACTAGGATGCGGGTCTTGAGAAGAGTCGCCTGCCCATCAACAAACCAGCGTGCAGCCAAGAAATCGAGCTTGAAATCCCAAACAAAGACACGCAGGCCAGCGGCAAGAAACGCTCGGTTGACAGTTTTTGGGTCTTCCAAGGGAGCGAACCCGCGGGCACGAAGATTCCCAACCTCGAGCGACGCACAGGGAATCAGCCGTCCGAGGTGCCAGCAAGGGCTGAGGCCCACGTTTAGCAAACGGGCATCCACTCGCCCCTCATCCATTTGCAGCTCGCGAATCCCGCTATCACTGCCCTGCAATCGCAGATGGAGAGATAGAGAGCCGCGTCGCAACGCAAGGCCCAAGGCGAGCGCGTTGTTCCTCTCTGGAGTGGTTCGCCAAAGAACGCTTGGCTCGACGAACAGCGCCAACTCGCTTGGCGTGGTCCTCGCGCCTTCCTCAGGGCCCTTCGTTGTTTCACCTTTGGACTTTGCGCGCTTCTCTGGGTCAACAGGAGCCTCGTCGCCTCGGGGCTCGGCTGTATGGACTGGTCCAACTGCGATGGCCACCGCAAGGGCGATTGTGGCTGCGAGTTCTTCACAAGAAGTAGCGACAAAACGCCTCTCCGGACCGCTGTCCTCTCGTGCGGCTTGGAGAGTCCCGGAAAAGCCGGAGCCCTCTTCTCGCAGCGCGACGGCCACTCGAATCGAACCCGCCTCCGGCGAGGCCCCAAACGGATCACGTCCCAATAGTTCGCGAATTTCGTTCTCAAAGACCTCGCGGCTGGGACATTCGGACGTGGCGGGAGCAGCATAATCCGTGAGCTCTAGCGCAATTTGCAACTCCTGCGCCCATGGCGATAGTTGCCCGGCCAGGAGAGCCACAGCAAAGGCGACGAGACGAAACATCACGTGAAGCTTGTACACCAGCCAGTCCGGGTAGCGCTCACATAATAAGCCTAGGCGACATACAAACTGCTTTTCGAGGCTAGTCGTGCCTTACCTCGACCTGGTGTACCAGGCTGCCGCAGCAGGTCAGAGGCTAGGCCCCCTCGCATCGAATAAGCGACCCACGAGGCCTTGCGGCTGCTTCGAGCCCAGGTGACGTGATAGCAGTGAAGCGCGTGCTCGCTGGCCAGGTTCAGGCTATAACTTGGCATGTCGCGCACCTCCGTCGCATTCTGTCT
>JAAEPE010000049.1 GCA_024222395.1 Myxococcales bacterium | reverse complement strand
CGAAGAAGATTCTCTCGATGTCGGAGTCGCCCCGCGGCCCTGTCGCCAGCACCAGTGCAGCGATGCGCTTGGCAGATTGCCTGTGCGTCATCTGGTCTGCGAAGGCGCTGTCGGCCACACACAATCGTTCTCTTTCGACCAAGAGTTGACCCGGTGCGAGTTTTGGATCAGAGTCGGAGTTACGTCATCTTTCAATGTCTTGGTGAAGCACCCGACGAGGAGTGATCCACCGCCAAATGGGCTCGTCGTCATTTTCGCCTCGGGCGGCCCCCATGACCGCCCTCTTGTGCGCTTGGCGACCACCACTACGACACTCACGAGGCCGGCTCAACTTTCCCGCAAATTGATCCCGTTGGGATCCTCGGGTCGCTTCGTGAGATCACGCAGCGTGAACGTGATGGGCCCCTGCGGGGCTATCGAGCCTGGCGGCTAACACGCCGCCAAACACGAGAAGAGGAGCACCAAGCGCAATCGGAAGTACCAGTATGCCCTGCTGGACGAATACTTCGGAGACATGCGCCTCGACCGGAACACCCGTCGAGACATTGAGAACTTCCAAACCTGGAGACAGGAAGGCAATCCTGTTCGTGATCTTGCACCAGTAAAGTTGGGCACGGATGAAAATGGACAGGCGATCACACGCCCGCGCATCATAGAACCGGTTGATGCGCCTAAGATCAGCGACGACTGCAAAGTGCTTTCGGTCATTCTTCACTACGCAAAGGAACTGCATCTCATATCAAACGTTCCGAAGGCGAAGGCGCTACCGGAGATAGCGAAAAACGACCGAGTCCAAGTATGGACGGCCGCTGAAGTTGACGAACTCTTCGCGGCGCTGTTCGAGACAGCGCGGAACTTGCTCCCCATGACCATCTGCCTGCTGAACACGGGCATGAGGAAAGGCGAAGTCATTGCGATGCCCTGGGATTGGATCGACCTCATAGCCGGCATGATCAGGATCCAGCCGAACGAATACTGGCAACCGAAGAACGGCAAGCCACGAGACGTACCTATCGCAGATGTGCTCCGACCTTGGCTTGAAGTTCCGGTAGACAAGCGCCCCAGGGATAAGGATGGCCGTCCAAATCGGCATGTGTTTCCCTCGCGAAAGGCCACCAGATACAAAAGCTGGCCGCAGGACACCTGGGATCGAGCCCGAGACCTTTCGGGTATCGGCGGCTCACCCCACGTTTGCCGCCACACGTACGCCAGCCACTTCCTGGCGAACTACGATCATCACGAGAAGGGCGATGCTCTCTTCGTGCTCAGCAAGATTCTCGGTCATAGCCATGCGAGGGTCACAGCCCTCTATTCCCATCTCCTGCCCCACCATTTGGAAGCGGCACGCAATGTCGTCTCCTTCGCTCCGAGGCTCCGCGACGTAAGCCTGAAGACGGCGATGTCCCGTCGCTTGTTAACTTTCGGTAGCGGCTCAGTTCCTTCTACGCGGCCATTTGCTCCTCATCAACAGCATTGTTGATCTCCAAATCACGGGCCTCTAAGTACAGCACCAGTTTCGACATATTCTTATAGCCTTGGAGCCGACGAAACTTGGTTTCGGCATCCATCACCGCCGAGCCGACCCAGCGCAAGACCATGGTTCCGGATTTCCAGGTCTTCACTCGACGTGTG
>JAAEPE010000048.1 GCA_024222395.1 Myxococcales bacterium | reverse complement strand
TGCAGGTGCCAATCCGCCACACCACCACCTACGATTGCATAAATATATGAGAACAAATACTACGATAGCTCTCGCCTGCCTTCTTATCACCGGCAGCCTCTCCGCCTGCTCCGAGAAAGAGACTTCCAACGAGGCGCCCAAGGCCGAGAAGCTTGCTGCTGCGAAAGAGGCCGAGGAAGCAGCGACAAAGGTCGTCGAGGGCCCGTGGGTGGGCTACGACAAGGCCGCAATACGCAAGAAATTCGAAGGCTCTTGGGTGGTTGCAGGCAGCGGCAGCGGCACGAAGGTGGCGTGGAATATCAAAGGAGACGTCATCACAATCTCAAGTGGTGCGGATGACAAAGCCTACAAACTTGAAATCGAAAGCCCCTGCTCTCTCCGCGTCATTGAAGAGTCCGAGAACGGTAGCAGCAGCACGACAAGCAAGTTCACATGGCAGGGAGATGTGCTCTTCAAGGGCCTCGGAAACTCCGGCTCATCCAACCCCGACGGGTCCATCGTCGCCTGTATATCCGGCGATACCTACACCCTCGCTGGAGGCACCTGCACAAAGTGGAAGCAAGACCACTTCGGTGGTCGCAAGTGGAAAGAGAGTCCAGCTGAGTGCGCGCTTGTCGAGGGCGATCCCAGTGTCTTTGAAGTCGGCAGCAGCAAGCTCAACATGGGAGAGGAAGGTGCCCTCATGAACTCACAGATGTCGCGCAACAAGGCTGAGAGTTTCCCCGACTTTGAGGCGGCCAAGGCTGCCCTCATTGCCAAGTAGATTCTCTGTGCGCTTGGTCGGCGGGGCTAGATCACGAGTCCGCATGCGCCTGCCGACTCGACGAACCTGGCGCTCTGAAGCGTCTTGTTGACACTGACGTTCACGCTGATGTCGATGTCGTCGACAGTGTAGACAACAATGAAGCCGGTCTGTTCCCACTCGATGGTTTGCTCGACTTCAACGATCTCGACGTAGCGCTCAAGTTGCTCGTAGCCACTTGAGAGAAAGATGTCGAGGTTCACGTTTACGAAGTGTGTGTTGCCAACGACGATGAAGCCATCTTGCTTCACATTGACGCTGAAAGAGTTGCGCGCGGCCCCCTTGTAGAGTGCTGCGACGCCGGCCTCGGACGCCGAAGTCCAGGTCTGTGGCTCTTCCACGTAGGCCTTCCACTGCTCGGCAACACAGCCGATTTGCTTGTCGGTAGCGCCGGCCATGAGTGAGAGAGCCTTGTCTTTGAGCGATGCCTCGCCGTCAGGTCCCTCCGTATCGATGACATGGTCTTGGATTGCCGAAGCAATCAGCGCCGCCTTGAGAATATTTGCGTTGCCGCCCTCACCCGTGTCTTCGCCACCTCCCTCGCTCTCGCCGTTGAGCGTGTCAGCGAGCTTGCCAACCAAATCGCCAACGCGCTCCGCAACGCCGTGGCGAAGCGAGGAGCGAACCGTTCCTGCTGGATCAAGAAGTGGCCATACGAGCTTGAGCGCGTCGGCGGCGGCGAATTGATTGAGATGCTCGCCAGGGCTCCATAGATCTGCCCGAAGTTCTCGTCCGTCGAGAGTGCTGATGCCGTCAAACTGCGAGGGCTCGCAGCGTAACTTCATTCTGTCGCGATGGCTCACAAATCACGTGGAACTTCGGGCTATTTTGACATCGGAGGAACGTGAGCAGTGCGCGAGAAGCGCGAGCTGCGAACGGACATGAGTGACGCCTAGAGATGAACGCTCAGAAGATCTCGAGGATCCTCCTACAAAGGCGGGCTTGGCCTCGTGGGTCTACCTTCTTGGGCCTTCTTGGGAC
>JAAEPE010000047.1 GCA_024222395.1 Myxococcales bacterium | reverse complement strand
ACGTATGGAAGCTACTCACGGTCATATCTACAATGAGATGAAAAACGTTATCGAGCTCAGCAAGAAAGTCCTGAACCAGACTCGTCGGCGAGTGATTGATGGAGTGTCGGTCCCCGTAGCAGACAAAGTCGCTTCCATTTTCGAGCCGCATACGGACATCATCATCAAGGTTCGGCGAGAGATCCTATACGGCCACAAGATTTGCCTCACGACAGGGGCTTCCGGGCTGGTTCTCGATTGTGTCATTGAGTCGGGCAATCCTTCCAACGCAACGCTTGCGGTTGCCATGGTTGAACATCAAATTGAACTCTATGGTCGCCCACCGCAGAAGGTCTGTTTTGGTGGTGGATTCTCTTCTAAGAAAAACCTTGAAGACATCAAGAATCTCGATGTTGAAGATGTCGCCTTCAACAAGTCTCCTGGTATCGGCATCCTCGATATGGTCAAGAGCATCTGGGCCTATCGGAAGCTAAGACGATTTCGCGCTGGAATCGAGAGCAATATATCTTTCCTCAAACGGTCATTTGGCTGGAGTCGCTGTACTTGGCGCTCGCTTACGTCATTCAAGTCTTACACGCTTACGTCAGTGGTAGCGGCGAATCTGCTGACACTCGCTCGGCACGCTTTGCAGTGATCTTCTGAGCGTTCATCTCTAGGCGTCACTCATGTCCGTTCGCTTCTCGCGCTTCTCGCGCACTGCTCACGTTCGTCCGATGTCAAAATGGCCCGAAGTTCCACGTAATTTGTGAGCCATCGCGACAGAATGGAGTTACGCTGCGAGCCGAATTCGGCGCTTTCAGCAGCGCTGGGCCAAGAAAGGGCACTTTTCGGTCGGGCACTAACGTAGGTGTGGGGCACGTTTTGGGAAGACGGGCTGGTTACGGCTGATGTCGCCAGAAGCTCGCGTTGTCGCGAAAGCCGCGGATTTCCGCAGGGCGAAAGCCTGCGCCAAAGCCGCCTTCTTGCTCACCACAGATTCGCCCACTCATTGCACTGACGATCGGCTCATGAGTTACCGCAAGAACAACACCATGCCCAAGGGCCAAGAGCTCGTCGAGGCCGCGCTGGCTCGGAGCCTCGGAGCGCAGGCTGTGCATCGCACGAATCTCGTCATCGTACTGCAAGGGCAAGGCAACAAGCTCCGCGGTCTGTACCGTTCGAACCAAAGGACTCGTCACGATGTACTCAAGCTGCAAGCCGCTCTTCTTGAGGTGCTCGGCAAGGGCAAGACCTGCCTCTGCTGCCAAGAGACGACCGCGCGCCGCTAGGCATCTAGAATCATCCGTGGTTTGAAAATCCGCTGGCACCGCGATGCTATGGCGCATGAGGAAGAGCATCGCTAGGCGTCGTCCGTCGCGGCGCCATTGGACTTGCTCCAGCGATGCACGGGACTCGCCTTGACAACCTCGTTCACCACGGTCTCAACCTCGGCGGGGGTAAGCTTGCTTCCGACACCGCGCGGAGATCCTCCGACATTTTCTGAACCGCCCCAACCATTCACTCCCTCGGGATCAAAGCCCTCGGCGAGATTGAGTTGCCTGAGAATCTCTAGGATCGGAAAGTTGACGATGTACTCAGAGCGCCGCCAAATCGCATACATATAGTGTTCGTCCTTGGTGGCGAGCAGCTCAACGGCGGCCTTGATGTTCGCTTCGACCATCTTCTGCCTGGCGTGCTGATGATCGATTTCCACGAGCATCCAAGCATCGCCCCCGCCAATCTCGCGGTAGTCGCCAAGCAGAGGAGCAATCTTGCTCTCGCCATTTAGGAACCGCTCGATACGAGTGTGCGATTCTTGGATGATGTCGTGCATGCCCGCCTCGTCGAGGTCGGCGAGCTTGTGGCGATTGCCCGTGTAGGGCTCGAATACCCAACGGATCTCGCCAAGAAGATCGCGCTCATCGGGCATGGGAAAACCACCAGCGGACATGTCGAGCAAGTCTTCGATGTAGGCGAGAGTTCGCACCCACGGTTCACTGGCCCGTGAGGGATTGAAGAGAATCCAAGTTGCGAGACAGACATCTTGGTCGCAGTCGTTCGCCCAGAGCGTCGCCCGAGGACCGCGCTCTCCTTTGTACAAGTCGTAGAGGCCGAGAGCGATGGCTCGGCGAACCTGCTCGCAGGTCGCCGAGGTGCAGCTCCTGTCAACCGACTCGTGGTGGTTAAAGTTGCGATATGGCCCCTTGTCATTGACGGCCAGGAACGGCTCACCCGCAACATAGCCGTCGAGGGCGATGCTGAATGGAGGGTGAGTCTCGAGAAACTCTTCCGGCGAGATGATCTTGCCGGGGACGATTTTGAGAACGACGGCCATTGCGAAGTCGGTCTGCCAAGTATTCCAGCCCCGCCAGCCAGATGCGAGGGCACCCCCTGCAATCTCACGGATCTGCACCACGAAATCAGCAAATTGAGGGCTCTCGGCACAGAAGTCTCCACCATACGTGAAGGAGTGGGTCTAGCCGTGTACACTGTGCACTTATGGCAACTTACACGTGCGAAAAATGTGGCATGGGCGTTAACATGACCTGCTCCAAGTGCAACTCTGACTGAACTCCAGTTCGATTCCCTCACCAAGGACGACGGATCGAAAGTCGCAATCTCCAAGTGACCGAGGGACACGGCAAGATCAAGTCGCCTCTGTGCTGTGGCCAAGACAGGAGCTGCCCTATCTAGTCGAACTCTCTGCTCCAACAACTCCTGGCTCGCCCCATGTCAAATTCAAGCAAGATCGGTCGCAACAGCAAGTGTCACTGCAGAAGTGGCGAGAAGTTCAAGAACTGCTGCATCGACAAGGTTGAGCGCGAAATGAGTCAGGCTCCGATGGGGGCGTCCATCGGCATCTTCGTCGCGAGCCTTGGCGGGGCAGCGGCACTCCTTATGTACAAAGGAGTCGGCCCTGCGCTGGCTGCTGTCGGCGGGGGCGTCATCACAGCTCTCGCTGTCTACATATTCCGCGACCCAAACCCACCAACCGGCAGCGGTGGCAGTGATTCTTCGTCTATCAACTTCGGCCGCTAGGAGAGTGGTGTGAAATACGCCAGTCCCCCAGGGCAGCGCCCGTTTGCTAGCACTGCTATCTAGTGCCCGTGGCCGACGACGACACTACCGACGACGACGACGCCAGCGAGCCCAAACGCTACTTGGCGCTCAACAGGACTAGCTGGGACAAGGTCGCGCATTCGACCAAGGGGCGTACCGCTCTTCCCCACTACGGCCCTCTTTGCGAAGGCGAGGAGGAGCTTGGGCTCTTGGGCGATATCCGAGGCAAGAGAGTCGTAGAAATTGGTTGTGGTGATGGAAGGTCACTGGCCTATTTGCATGAGCGCGGTGCCGCCGAGTTGTGCGGCTTAGACCTTTCGTCTGAACAGATATGCAATGCCAGAGCCCTTGCAAGAGAGCGTGGGTTTGGCGCCGAGCTGCACACAGCCCCCATGGAAGAAAATCCGGGCATTGCCCTGGGGCATTACGACCTTGCCATCTCCCTCTACGCCTTGGGCTGGTCGGTCTACCTAGAAGCGTCGCTTCAGCATATTGCAAGCTACCTACGGCCAGGCGGTGTACTCGTCTTTAGCTGGGAGCACCCCGTATTTAGCTGTCTCAAGAGTCGAGGGAAAGAGCTTATCCTCGATAAGTCCTACAGTGATGAAGGTCCAATCGAGAGCATGTCGTGGAACGGTAGTCCCATCGTCATGCACGCTCGGAAGCTCAGTACATTTCTCAACACCATCATCGCCTGCGGTTTTCGAATCGAGCAGGTCATTGAAAGCGATTTGCACGAGAGTGAGAGCGGGCTGCGAGACTATCCTCGACGCTGGTACAGCAAAGATCGCGCGAAATTCATGCCAACGACCGTTATCATCAAGGCCTCAAAGCCGTGAGTAAATCGCGCCTAGGCTTTCGTGTCGAAGCAACGGTCTCGGGCTCTCGAGCTCGAGCGAGCCGATTTCAAACACTACATTCTGAAGTGTTGGCTCCACTCTTCATGCCCGTCGGCACGCAGGCCACAGTGAAGGCACAGATGCCGCACAGCCTCGAGGATGCTGGCTCGCAAATTCTCCTCGCCAATACCTATCACTTGCTGCTTCGTCCCGGACCAGAAGTATTCGATGCACTCGGCGGCTACCACGGCTTCACGAGTTGGAGTCGCTCAGTCCTCACAGACTCTGGTGGGTTTCAGATCTTCTCCCTGAAAGATGCAAGAACCATAAGCGAAGAGGGAGCTTCGTTCAAGAGCTACATCGATGGAACCAGAATTCTTCTAAGCCCAGAAAAGAGTATCGCCACCCAGAAGTCTATCGGTAGCGATATCATGATGGTGCTCGATCAGTGCATTCCCTCCACAGCCGATAGAGCCCAGGCCGAAGCTGCCCTCGGACTCACGCACCGGTGGGCAAAGCGCAGCCTCCCGGCGCGAGGCGACTCGCCCCAGTCTCTCTTTGCCATCGTACAAGGTGCCCTGTACCCGGATTTGCGCAGAAAGAGTGCCGATCAGCTCACTAGCCTACCTTTTGATGGCTACGCCATCGGTGGTTTGGCGGTCGGCGAAGGCAAGGAAGAGCGCGAAGCGACCTGCGAACTCACGACCGAACTCCTGCCTCTCGATCGTCCGCGTTACCTCATGGGGGTTGGCACGCCACTGGACATTCTCGAGGGAGTGCACCGAGGAGTGGATATGTTCGATTGCATCATCCCAACCCAGGTGGCCCAGCACGGAACGGCATTTACCTCTCGTGGGCTAATAAAGACGCGTCGCTCGGTGCATCGTTTCTCAGAAGAAGCCTTAGACCCTGCCTGCCATTGCCCGACCTGCCAGAGATTCTCGCGCGCCTACCTCTATCACCTAGGACGGGCGAAGGAGCCCTTGGCCTGGCAGCTTCTAGGCCAACACAACATCTACTTCTACCATCAGCTCATGCGTGAAATCCGCCAGAGCATTCTCGAAGACCGGTTCATGGAACTCTACGGAGACAAACGCGAGATCCTGCATGAGCCCGACATTGACAACCCAGTACTCACAGCGCCTCCTAAGCGCAAGGCCGCAAAGAAAGGACCACAGAGTTTGGGACACTACGAGGTGCATCGGCACGAAACGGGCTTTGCCAGTATTCGCCACACAAGCTCTGGCGAAATCATGCACTCGCACAACCCACCTCTGAAGGAAGCCGAAGAACTCTACGTCCAGCAGAGCAAATTGCGAGAGGCCCTTCTGGCGAGCACGAACGAGCCTTTCGTGGTCTGGGACGTCGGCCTCGGAGCCGCAGCCAACGCGCTTGCAGCCATTCGATGTCACGAGGCCCTTCGTGCCGACGGCGAACAATGCCGCCCCCTGCACCTGGTCAGTTTCGAAAACGACCTCGACTCTCTGCGCCTCGCGCTAGCGAACCATCAGGACTTTCCCTACCTATGGCATGGCGGCCCACCTGCGCTGGTTGCAGACGGTCACTGGCGATGCAAGAGCAGTCAACAGGTGCAATGGACGCTACTCAAGGGTGAGTTTCTCGAATGCCTATCAGATGCTCCCTCGCCCGACCTCATCTACTTCGACATGTTCTCCGCCAAGACCAGCGGCGAGCAATGGACGCTCCCGGCCTTCGAGACCATCTGGCAGGCATGCGAGTCGAGCTCCACCCAGCTGTTTACCTACAGTCGCTCAACCCGGGTGCGGGCGTGCCTCCTAGCTGCGGGTTTCTACGTCGCGAGCGGCAATCCTACCGGCGCCAAGGCCGAGACCACTATTGCGATGACAGCCAGGGCTGCTGCCGCAGAGGGCAGGCAGCACGCTCTACTCGGCGATAGCTGGATCACCCGTTGGCAGCGTTCCGCGGCCCAGTATCCAGGCCATTTCACGAGTGACGAGCGCGAAGCCTTCGCCGCCAGAGTACTCGGCCATCCACAGTTTCGCGACTGAGGTTGGAGGTCTTGCCGAGTGCGGCGATGCTCCACACCATACCGTGGAGCTCCTCCAGAACTCTATCCCTGCCCCCTGCTAGCACACCGAAAAAACAAGGACTTGGCACTTGGCTCGCGCCCTGCACTAGAGAGATACCATGAAGCACGTCAACCCCACTCTCACAGGTTTCCTCTTGTCCTCGGTTCTAGACCGCCGAGCGTAAACAGTGATCGGTCTAATGGTCCTGCTTTCCCGATTGCAGCGTTGCTCATTTCGTCATTTGCCCCGGCAAAATCCTCATTCGCGCCTTGCACTCCAAGAACCAGAACTCACCATCCTCGGTCATTCTTTTCGCTCGACGGTCTAGAACTCACTCGCTTCATGGAGTAGGTGGCCCGTGCAGCCTCTACCGCTCCCACCGCGGCGGAATCAGGACTAGCGGTGGTGGGTTTGGATGCGCCATCCTCCGCCTAGCTGGCCTCTCCCGCACGGTGCGGCGATGAAGTTTGCGAGTGCTCGAACCTCGCACAACACGACGATGCAAACGTTGGAGCTTGGAGCGTTCGAAGTCTTGAGCAAGCTCGAGTGCCAAGTTCGGATCCAAGTCCAATACGAGGCCAAGCTCCAGCGCGAGAGCGAGCGCGAGGAGTTCGTCGTCCGTCTCTACACCAAGGAATGCGGTATCGATCTCTTCCCAATCGATATCGACAGAGTCCAGTTCGTCGAATCGCGTAGTGTCCTCGATATCTGGGGGCGCAAGCCTGGGACGGTCACGCAGCCCAGCGACGGCTGCGATTTGGGCGTAGGAATTCTGAGAGTCATCACCGTTTTGGCACGTGCGTTCACCGTCCTCACCACACGAGACATCCATATTTTGAAACCTCTTTTGCCCACAGCCGCTCAGGTAGCTCATCGGATCCTTGCATGCGTAGGCATGATCTAGCCCAAGAGCATGGCCAACTTCATGGATGACGGCTTCGCAAAGGTCCTGGCTTTGGCCACGCAAGCCCTGCTCAAAAACCAAGACGGTCGCGCCAAGCTGCGCATCACCGGTGTATTCGGCGAGGCCGTGCACGGTCGGTCCAAGCCCCAGTATCGATGAGCTGCCGCCAATCAAGACCCGAATGTGCTTCGCGAGCGGACGGCGACTTGTGACGTCGATTTGGAAGTCAGAAAATCGTTCCTCAACACAATTCGAAAGCTCGCTCCAGGTTTCCGCATCCCCGCCGTAGGCCGGCACCCGCAAGCGGTCTCGCCCCAACGTCGAGAGCAGAGGCGACGACTTCGCTCGCAGCCAAGCGCCACCACCATCCAAATAGATGCTCACCCGAGTGCCAGCATCGCTGCCTCTGCGAACGCTATGTTTCTCCGCACTTACCTCTAGCGGCAGAATTGCCAACGCACCAATCACAAGAAACAATGCACGCATCATAGCCTCCCCTTTGCTTTCTAAAGGTGGAACGCAGACCGACAGCCCAAAATTCAATGTTCAGGAGAGCGACCAGACTATGCATAGTTGCCCCGCGTAGTAGCAAGGCAGCCCCCACAGGCGGTCAACGAAGCGAGCCTCGACGAAGCGAGCCTTTGCCACCGCAACATCCGAGGCGAAGAAGAGCAGTGCGCCAATAAGAAGAAATCGTATCGCCTCGGTCTCGAGAAGCGGTGCTCTGCCAATGGCCACTGCGATAGCTGCTATCACCATCAGGACAATGGCTACCATGTAGGCAAGCACCGGCACTCGCATTGAGCCGAGGTGCTTCCACAGGTACTTGAGGACGACGAGAGCGGCGACTATTGGCAAGAGGGACCAAGGAGTGAGCCAGTCCTCGGCAGTGCCTAGGCGAGCGAAAGCAAGAAGATATGCGACATGCCCTATGAGGAAGCTCACAAGGCCCACCAGAAACCATGTCTTTGCCTTGGACATGAGTGCAACGTCTCCGGCCGCGCCGAAGACGAGACCAACGACAATCAGAAGCGGATAGCCTCGGGGCGATACCTCCCACTGTGCGAGATGGAGTGCCAAGCCTACGAAGGAAGCCGATGCACAGGGCTTTCCAAGAATTATCAGCGCCCTCACGTCCAGCTTCTCTCCGACGAGTGTGAGCACCACGAAGAGACAGCACAGCGCGGTGAGAAGTTGAGCGATTGTGTGTGCCTCCATCCACTCTACTTACCAAAGTACGCAAACTGGCCCAACGAGAATTGCTGCCCTAGCATGGTGTGATGTCTGAGATTTTCCCCCGCACGTTTTCCGCCAAGACTCTCTCGACCCGACTTGAGACTCTCCGCAATCGCGGTCGCCAGGGACTCCTTGCGGCCCTCGGCGCTCCCGAAGCGCCCGTGAGCCCCGAATTGCCCAAGCCAAAGGGAGAAGCTCTGGCCAAACACCACTTGGCTCTCGCCCTCGAGGCTTGCCGGGACGCGGGAACTAGCAAGCCGCAGGCCTTCGCCAAACTGCGTCTGCTCATCAACGGGCTAGAGCAAGGACGTTTGCCCACACCAACGACGGTCTCGGTTCCCAAGATGCCGGAATCCTCTGCAATGCCAACGCCACCTCGTCGCTCACGCCTGCTGAGCAGGGCATTTCACAGCGCTAATCAAATAGCAGAGTGGCGCAAGGGTTCGGCCGATTCTCAGTCGGCGCTACGCTGAGAAACCGGTTGCGGTAGAATGGTAGTGAGATGAATCACCTCACTACAGCCGCTGCCCTGCTCGTACTAACGGCCTGTTCCAAGAAGGACAATGCCGCAAAAGAGGGCGGCAACCAAGAAACGAAGCCTCCCACCACAGTCGTCGCGACCACAATAGATGCGGGTGCCCCTGCCACCACTGGGATGGTCTGGGTGGAAGAAGACTACGACAAGGCGCTGGCGCTAGCGCGCAGTCGCAAGCAGCCCCTGGTGATTGATGCGTGGATGGCGTGGTGCCACACCTGCATGGACATGGAGAAGCGCGTCCTAACGGAGGCAGCGCTCGGCCCTCTGGCGACGGAGTTTGTCTGGCTCCGCATCGATCGCGAGAAGCCGGAAAATGCCGCGCTGATGGCGAGGTACCCCATTGCTGTGGCTCCGACCTACTACATTGTTGATCCCAAGACAGAGACAGTCCTCGGCAGACAGCTCGGTGGATGCTCCGCAGAGCAGTACAGCAAGTTTCTTACCAATGCGCAGGCGGCGATGAAGGCCGATACGGCGCCGCAGAGCAAGGCCGATGAATTCCTCATTGCGGGCTCCCAAGCGGCTGCAGCGGGGAAGGACGATGAGGCAGCGAAGCTCTTCCAAGAGGCCAGAGACGTCGCCCCAAAGGACTGGCCTCGTCTTCCGGAGCTCCTGCTAAGCCAGCTCACACAACTCCACAACCAAGAGAAGCATGCGGAGTGCGCTGAGTTTGCGATCGAGCACATTCCGCTGTGCACGGGGGCACCCGCATCACTTGGCATTATGTCTTTTGAAGCCGAGATGTGCGCCCGTGAGGTCAAGAAGCCTCTGGCCAAGAAGGTCCGCACGACCATCGTAAGCGCGGTTGACAAGAGCCTCGCGGGTGTTACTGGCGGTGCGGTCGAGCTGGGCGAGCCGATGCAAATCAAGCGATACGCCCTGCTCGGGCTAGGGCTCGACGAGGAAGCCATCGAAATGGCTGAGAAGGAAGCAGCAATGTTCGATGCCGCAGTAAAGAATGCCGCGACGACACGCGATGCGATGCCTTTTCACATCGCTGCAGCTGAGGTCTACGCATTTCTCAACAGGCAGGCGGAGTACATTGAGATTCTCGAGAAGGTCACCGCAGAGCTTCCTCTCGAGTATCACATCAAGTATTTGCTCGGCCAGCTCTACTACCTTGACGAGCGCTACGATGAGGCCCAGCTCAAGATCGAGCGCGCTCTGGAGCTCAGCTACGGCCCTCAGCAGGGCATCATTCACGCATTCCTCGCTGAGGTGTACAAGGAGCAAGGCAAGCCCGAGAAGGAAAGAGAGGCCAGGAGGGCGGTTCTCGCCTTCTACGAATCTCTTCCGGTGGGACATAGACGTGCGGCAGAAATGGAGGCCGCCAAAGAGGCTCTCGCCAACATATCCAGGAACGAGTAGCCTATCCCTCATATGACGACCTTCCGCGTCACTGCAGTACCGCTACTCTCTACTGCCCTAACCCTTGCCTCTTGTGGTGGCGATTCAAGTGGCGCCGCCGACGCGCGTAATCCCAATTCACCCGATGCAGCACCGCCTTCCTGCGAAGAGCGCATGCCGCTCACCATCGGACATTGCATCGAAGCGGATACCGGCAATCCGTGTGTCTCTGCGGAATCAGAGATGCAACTCTTCCGCTCGATAGAAGAGCAGTCGGTTGTGTATCCCATCATCGGACTACAGGGCTCTCCGATGTTCGTCATGGCCGTACAGGCTCAGGGCATAGCTCCCGGCAACGACCTCGACGCCCCCGAAGTCGAAGTGCGCATCTACGACGGGGAGCAGGACGTTGGCGGCTACGAAGCTCGGCCCCTTGTCTTTGAGAGCGAGACAACGGCCGGGCTCATGACAGCCCCGCGACTCTTCGTCGTCTCCTTCTTCGCAGACCAACTAGAGGGCAAGGAACTCGATGTTATCGGGCAAGTCGAAGACCGCAACGGGCAAACATGGTGCAGCAAGGGCAGCTTCTCGGTTGGGGCACTGATTGACGCGCCGCCGACTCCGCTGTGAGCTGGGAGACCAACTCGCGCTTGCCGGATTGCCCACGCTTGCGAAGTCTCAGAACTTCCAGCCGAAGCCTGTGCGAAAGTACAGACGCCTAGACCACCGAGCGCAAAGCCTGATCGTTCTGGCGGCCCCTTCTTCCCGATTGCGGCGTTGTTCATATCGTCACTTGTCCCGACAAGCTCCTCATTCACGACTCGCACTCGAAAAGAAATGACTCGCTATTTCGAATCATCTTTTATGCTCGGCAGTCTAGCCGTTGTGCCTGACATTTCGTCCCCAAGTTCCGTGGCATCAAAGGCCACTTCAAGTTGCATGAGCAGGTTGGGATTGATTTCAAAGCCGAGCCCCAATCGCAGGCCATAGAGCAAACCAAGCTCGTTCGTGCCTCCATCCGAGAATGCCTTTCTCGCCCCGAGAGGAATACGAGCATAGACCTCGCCTATCTCGGCCCATAAGGGCCACTGCACGCCCAGCACCGCGCTGGCCCCAAGCTCTCGCTCTGGCAGCACGAGCGCACCGATTTCGGCTCCGACGGAAAGATACTCTCCCATTGTTCGCATGGCGAGTACTGAGATCGCAGAAGAGAAGTCGTGCTCACCATCGATACGCTGTACGCTGAGACCGAGACTTGCCACGAGGCGCCTGGCGAATCCCGATACGGCTGGCAACCCCTCACCTGAACGCCCAGCCATGGCATCGAGGTGTGCAAGGAGCTCGGCCGCATAGAGGCGCTCATCTTTGAAGTCTTCAATGCGGCGCAGATAGGTAGAGCCATCTGGCCGCAGCAGGTAGACCGATGGCAGAGGGTACCCGTCACTAGACAGGCCAGCGAATTGCTTGGCGATGGCGAGGTCCTCATCTGCGAGCAGCGAGAACTCGATGCCGTAGCGATCCGCCATCTCCCGCGCATCCTCGGAGGCGTCGGGGCTTATTGCCACCATGGTCACATCACGAGCTTCAAGAGCCCTTTTCTCGTGCGCCAGCTCACCTAGACCGCCGAACGCAAACAATGATCGGTCTGATGGTCCTGCTTTCCCGATTGCAGCGTTGCTCATTTCGTCATTTACCCCGGCAAAATCCTCATTCACGCCTTGCACTCGAAATATCAGAACTCACCACCCTCGGTCATTCTTTTGGTTCGACGGTCTAGCTGGCGTTTGCACCATGGTCACCAATGTCCTTGATAGAAGATCACGACAACTGGCCCGTGCTCTAGCGCTGACTCTAGGGAAAACTCCGTGCCCCTATGTTCTGTTCCCTTGATATCGGGCAGGCGCTCCGCAACCTCGTGGGTGGCCGCGTTCTGGGTTTGTAACCTCGTCGCCCCAGCGCACCCGAGCGCGATAAGCAGAGGCGCCAATATCATCAAATTTCGAATCACGATTGGAGACTGACAAAGCCCGGAACGGGGAGCAAGTTCGCGGCAATTCTGCCGAGAGATTGACAGTCTGGGTGAGAGAAGGTCGAATGCAGGTGATGCACAGCCAAGAACTCGCAGTCGCCCTCCAGGCAACCAGACTCGCAGCCAAGCTCTGCCAGCACGTGCAGAAGAGCGTGACGACAGAGGCCCTGGAGAAGCGCGACAAGAGCCCAGTCACTATCGCCGATTTTGGCAGTCAAGCCATCATTGCACTGGCTCTGCGCGAGGCCTTCCCTGGCATCCCGCTGATTGCGGAAGAAGACTCGGCGGCACTTCGAGAGGACTCGAACCCCCACCTACGCACTCGGGTCGTCGAAGAGGTCGCGCGAACCCTCGATCGCCCTGACTTGGGTGCAGAGGAAGTCTTAGGATGGATCGACCACGGCGGCGCGAGCGAATACTCAGAACTCTTCTGGACGCTAGATCCCATCGATGGTACCAAGGGCTTTCTCCGTGGAGAGCAATACGCCATCGCCTTGGCACTAGTCAGAGAAGGCGAACCGATTTGTGCAACCCTCGGGTGTCCCAACCTCCCCAATAGCGACGGCAGTGCGGGCGCTATTTTCTCGGCCGCCGAGGGCACCACCACATCACACCTAGTTGATGGCGGAAGTGAAGCCGTGCGAGTAAGCGGCGAGCAGTCGCTTGCGGTGAGTCGTTTCTGCGAATCGGTAGAGAGTGCGCACAGCGATCACAGTCAGAGCAAGGCCATCGCCCATCTCCTGGGTATCGCGGGCAAGCCCGTGCGCATGGACTCACAAGCCAAGTACGCCGCGGTTGCTCGAGGCGATGCGGAGATGTACCTGCGTCTGCCTACGCGTCCGGGCTACGTGGAGCGGATATGGGACCACGCTGCCGGCTACGCAGTCCTGAAGGGGGCCGGCGGAACCATCACCGACGTTGATGGCAAGCAGCTAGACTTCCGACACGGACGTGGCCTCGAGAAGAACCGCGGCGTCGTGGCCTCGAACGGGCTGCACCACGCCGAACTCATCGATGCAATCGCGAAAACAAGCTAGACCGCCTGTTCGTTCCGAGTGGTGCTAGGCCGGCTCGAGCACGTACTGGGTCGCCAGCGCGTTGATTTCAAGTGTGTCGGGGTTTCGAGTCTCGGCGGGCTCAAGCTCGATGTCGAGCTCAGTAATCTGCGTCGGTACGGCAAATCCACTGCTCCCGGATGCCAGGGCGATGGGTGCGACGGGCATTGTATGAGCCCTATGTCGCTCTCCTGCGTCGAGAATCGGATCTACAGACGTCCGCACATCCTCGTGGAAACGGCGCACCCCAGGAATCTTGTTCGACGAGGGCGGCATGGTGACTTCCGGAATAGAGACACTCGAAATGTCGCTCGAATACTGGGAGTCTTGATAGCAGTCGCGGTGCTCGGAGGTTTGGCCCAAATCCGTGAGCTTCTCAGCCCAGTCGCGGAGAGCACGCGGAGAGGCGTTCTGTCCCTCAGCCAGGAGCAGTGGCTCAAGAGCCCTCAACATGTTCCTTGCCGAGAACCAACGCTGATTGGGATCTTCCGATAGCGTCACAGCGAGGAGCTGGTCCAACTCCCTTGGCACCGCGGTGTTGAATGCTGAAGGAGGAGTGCGTTCAAAGTTCTCTGCCCGCAAGACAAGTTGCTCACGTTCATTGCCTCGAAAGAGTCGTCTCCCAGTTAGGAGCTCCCAGCCCAGTACAGCGAGAGAGTACAAATCGGATCGACTATCACTCATGCGCCCTGCGAGAGCTTCTGGGGCCATGTATCCGAGCTTGCCTTTGATGCGGCCGCTATTGGTTGCATAGCGTCCATGAAGCGATTTCGCGACGCCGAAGTCGATGATCTTCACCTCGCCGCGGCGATTGACGATGACGTTGGACGGCGACAGATCTCGATGAACTATGTTGAAGGGCTCACCAGTCTCGTCTATCCCATTCATCGCATAGTCAAGTGCGCACAGAATTTCTCTTAGCACCCATAGACTCACACCGATCGGTGCGGGCTCTCCATTTTCATTCGCTCGGCGCAAGAGGTCGAGCAATGACGAACCGTCAATCTCTTCCATTGTTATGTAGTACTCGCCGTTGACCTCGCCAAAGTCGTGCACGTACGCCATATTCGGGTGAGCAAGGGCCTGGACAATCTCAGCCTCGCGACGAAACTGCTTGATCAGCATGGCATCGCCAGCCAATTGCGGGAGTAGACGCTTGAGCGCCACCCTCTCTCCTGTGCCCCGATGGACGGCCCGATGGACGGTAGCCATTCCACCAACACCCAGGCGCTCGTAGAGACGGTATGGGCCGAAGTCGTCTTCGACCCACGATAGGGGTGCGGCAGCCATGGACAGCCCGAAGACAGAGCAATGCCCGGGCCATGCCTATCTACCCAATATTAAATAGCTCTCGGGTATCCTACCAGGGGACAAAGCTCCCCGCATGCCCCCGAGGGGCACCAGTTTGGTGCGGATCCCGCGGCCTGCAGTCGCCAGCGGTAAGACCTAGGATTTGCGACGCCGACGAAGGCCAACCAAGGCAAGAAGTGCGAGGAGCCCACCGGCTCCTGGCGCACCGCTACCAGTTGAGCAGCCCGCACAGCCCGATCCTCTTGGCTTGGCAGGCTCAGCAAGAAGAAGCTCTTCCACCTCATCCTTCAGCGGTTCGGCCGCAGCCACCTCTTCCTTCGGAGGCTCTTCCTTGGGCGCGACCTCCTCAGGTGCATCGGCTATTGGCCCAAAGCTCACATTAACGAGCAAAGGCGACTTCGACTTGCCGCGGCGAGCAGCTGGACGACCGTCCTTGAGCCGAGCCTCCAAGTAGTACTCGATATTCGGAGCGTTGACCTTGTCCCCCGGAATCTCACCGCGGAAGGTGCAGCCCTCGACCTTGCTCATAGGAGCTTCGCTGAATTCGCTCGCCCCTGCCCCTCGGTACATCACCATCATCGGGCCGCCCACCAGGTAGCGATCGAGCTTTGCCTCAATCACGGCAGGTTTGCCCTCCTGAGCCAGTGGTACCAACTTGTGGAACATGCCTAAGAGCGTGTCGCACTTGATGGTCGGGTGAATTGCTTCGTAGGCCCTCCCAAAAACTAGCTTCGCTCGATCGTTGGCGAAATCAGGAAGCGCAATGTCCTTCTCGATGCTGATAGCGATGCCAAAGTGCTCCGTTGCGAGCTTCGTGTTCTTGAACCCAAGAATCAGGACCACTCCAAGTTTGACGTGTGTTTCGGCAGCTATAGGTCGGATGGCCGAGCCTGCGTTCTTGAGCGTCTCAAGATCCTTGGTGAGGGTATCGCGGGCCATCTGGTACTCGCCCAGATCGATGTATTCACCGACCATGCGCATGTCCTTGGCGACAGAGGCCTCGGCCTTGTTGGCGGGCTGGGCCACTGCTACCTGGGCAACGGTGGCACTGGCAAGTAGGATCGCGAGTGCAGGGACGAGGGCCACGTTACGCATGGCGGCTCTTTACCATAGTCACACTGCCAGACAGGGTGAAATTGGCCCACTCAGCGTCGGAGCTTGCGATATAGACGCATCGCCTTGCCCATCCCGCTTCGCGTCGCCTTCAGGAAATCGGCCTTATTCTCCTGCCGACCGGGCAGCCTTGGGCCGATGACCAGCACTCCGACTACGAAGGCCCCGACCAGACCATAGGTCCACAAGAGCTTGGACGGCATCACGATGCCCAAGACAAAGAGCCCAACCGAAGCAACCGCCGCGTAGACGCCGACTCGTACACCAAAGTAGTAGGCCGTGATGGCACCGATGACGAGGGCTCCGAGAATCATAGAAGTAGCATAGCGCGGAGCCTGGGATCCCGCAGTAGGCGATTCGAGAGACAAGCAAAGCGTGTGCGTTTTCACTTAGTTACGAGATGGTCGGCTGAATACACACAATCCCTGCCACACTTAGTCAGGCACACAGGGGCGCGAAAACGCCGATTGCTTCATTTTTTTCCAAGCCTATCCCCAAGTTGTGCGTCTAATTGATTATGTTGGCGAAGCAACGAGGCCAAGCGGCCACCGTGCTGGTGGACCGAGCCAAGGCCGGGGACCAGGGTGCGTTCGAAGAACTTGTGCGCCGATACAGGGATCGAGTCCTGGCGCTGGCTCTGCATCTCTCTGGCAACGCAAGCGAGGCCGAGGACATCACTCAAGAGGTCTTCCTCAAGGCGTATCAGAAGCTCGACAGCTTTGAAGGCCGCTCACACTTCTTTACGTGGGTCTACCGGATGACCGTCAACCGAAGTCTAAATGCAAAGCGCGACCGCAAACGGCGTAGAGAAGAAACCATCGACGACCCTCGTATTGCTCGGGCCTTGCGCATCGACGCCCCGGGTGATCCGCGCAAAGCCACGGAGCTTCGCGCCACCTACGAGTGTCTCCTGCAAGCGCTCGATAGTTTACCAGCGAACATGCGCGCCTCCGTCGTTCTCGTGGTCCTCCAAGGGCTCAACCACGCCGAGACCGCTGTGGTCCTAAAGTGCTCCGCGGGCACCGTCGCCTGGCATATCAATCAAGCTCGTCATCGACTGCGCGAGAAGATGGAGAAGAGCGTGCCACGCGCCAAACGCAAGGCACTGTCGGACGACTTCACGAGTCTGATGAATGACTGGCTGTTGCCCTGCCCCCAGGCCAGCTAGCTAGTGCCCGACCGAAAACTGCCCTTTTGCGGCCCAGCGCTGCTGAAAGTGCCGAATTCGGCTCGCAGCGGAACTTCATTCTGTCGCGATGGCTCACAAACTACGTGGAACTTCGGGCAATTTTGACATCGGACGAACGTGAGCAGTGCGCGAGAAGCGCGACAAGCGAACGGACATGAGTGACGCCTAGAGATGCACGCTCAGAAGATCACTGCAAAGCGTGCCGAGCGAGTGTCAGCAGATTCGCCGCGACGGCTGACGTAAGCGTGTAAGACTTGAATGACGTAAGCGAGCGCCAAGTACAGCGACTCCAGCCCAATGACCGTTTGAGGAAAGATGCATTGCTCTCGATTCCAGCGCGAAATCGTCTTAGCTTCCGATAGGCCCAGATGCTCTT
>JAAEPE010000046.1 GCA_024222395.1 Myxococcales bacterium | reverse complement strand
TAGGCGTGTGCTCAAGCGCGGCAGTTTTACGTCACTTGATGATCTCAAGAGCAAGCTAAACAGCTTCATAAACTATTTCAACGCCACCCTGGCGAAACCATTTTCCTGGACCTACACCGGAAAGCCTCTGAAAGCATGAAAAATAACGATCACCACTTATGCCGAGGACATCTAGTTACCCGCCCGTTTGAGGAATTTTCAGCACTTGCGGTCCGCTCCGGCTGCTCGATCTTGAGGCACAGGCATAGGATTGCCCGGAGGTCGAGTGCAGTACGGATAATGACTGTAAAGAGCTTGCATGCCCGCTTGGTGGTGGTCTTCACGAGGTCTGCGAGGACTTCAAATGCACATTGGAAGCCGATATCTTCGACTGCCCTGGCGTTGAGTGCAGCACCGATGATGACTGGAAAGAACTCGCGTGCCAACTGGGCGGTGGACTTCATGAAGTCTGTGACAATTTTCAGTGCCGACTCGATGCGACGATCTACGACTGCCCGGGTGTCGAGTGCAGCACGGATGACGACTGCAAAGAGTTGGCCTGTGGCGACGGTAGCTTCGCACACGAAGTTTGCAGCAATTTTCAGTGTGAGTTGCCAGCGCAAGCCTGCCAGCCGTAGAGCCTCGGGTTCTTCTTCGCCTCTCTTGCAAGCCAGCCTTCCGCCCGAACGCGGAAGGTTGGGATTAGGGACGCTGGTTGCATTTGTTACATTTCGACGCTGTCCGGTGGTGTCCGAGCTCGCGAAAGTCCCGAGCCTACCTACCGACTGATTGGCTACTGGGACGACGGTACAAAGGTAAGGGTGTAGCTCTGACTATGACACCTTAGCGCCCGAGTGGCAGCCGAACCACGTTGGCTAGAGTGGTGACCTCCAGGCGGTACTTCGCAGCGTTCAGTGCCCAAGCACGATCGAATCGCTCACTTTGCGCCCAGCTCCGGAGGGTAAGGACTGCCTGTCCGCCTTCTTGCCCCCATCGCATACCGCTGTTCTTCATGCGCTGGGTCACCAGAGTTTTGCAAGCCGCCGCGATCACGCCCGAGCCGATGGGCAGGCCCTCGTCTCGATAGGCCGAGTACCGCATCATGTGTCGGTGTTTCCGAAGATAGGTGAGCACCTTGTCGACCTTGGGGAATTGCTTCTTCAAGTTTGCGCGGGAGCGGATGACCTTCTCAATACCTTGTGGATCTTCGAGCAGAAGGCCTCGGTAGTTGTTAAACCTGGTCCGAGCCTTCACGGCTCCGTCCCCATAGATGGCGCCAAGCGCGGCGCTGATGTGCTCGGTGGCATGAAAGAAATCCAAGATTGCTACCTTGGCATGCTCGTCACGGAGAAGGCCGAGCACATCATCTTGCAAGTAGCTCCAGTTGTCTCTTGCTCCATCGGCGACTGCGACCAACCTCAAGTCTGGCCGTTCTGCAAACGCCCGACCCAGCTCGGAACTAAGCATT
This sequence comes from Myxococcales bacterium, assembly GCA_024222395.1. GTDB lineage: Bacteria > Myxococcota_A > Polyangia > Haliangiales > Haliangiaceae > NORP324. Next base: position 35 of record JAAEPE010000046.1, on the reverse strand, counting down.
TCCTTGAGCGTCGCCTTCTTTTGCTCTGGCATGCG
>JAAEPE010000045.1 GCA_024222395.1 Myxococcales bacterium | reverse complement strand
GCAATCAAATTCACCGACGACGGCCCACACTTCGCTAACTCCTCGAAATGATCTAGCTCCTTAGAACTCGACCGCCCTGCCGAAATCTCAGGCTAGATGTACATCGCCGGGCGCTTACATTATACCTCTGGACGATGTAATCGGCCTGGCGACGAATTCGCGACTCAAATCCATGCTTGCAAAGCCCGCCGAGCGGGCTCGCCGCGAGCATTTGCGAACCGGTGATGCGTCACGAGCATTCAAAGAGATTCGTTATCTGACACAAAAGACATGGAGCTGCACGCGCCGAGTGATCGGCAAAGCCGAGCATCTATCGAAAGGAGCGAACCATCGTTTTGTCGTGACCTCGCTCTCATCCAAGGAATTTGAGAAGCGCTACGTCTACGAATATCTCTATTGTGCTCGCGGCGAGATTGAAAATCGCATCAAGGAAGTACAGCTCGAGCTCTTTGGAGACCGAGTGAGCTGTCACACGTTTCGCGGCAATGCTATCAGGCTCTGGTTTGCGATGGCGGCTCAACTCTTGACGGTCACCATTCGCAACGTCGGCCTAGTAGGGACTGAGTTGGCCCGCGCCCAGGCCGGCACAAACTCGAACGCCTCGATGAACTCTTGCTCAAAAACTGGGCGAAGAGTCGAAGCGGCGCCTAGCAGAGGCCCCGCCTGGGCGATACCTGTCCTTCACCGGGCGCTTACGAATAACCGGCCGCGCAGGTGACCTCACGACCTCTGGCTCAGCTGTTCAAGCCTCAGCTGCTGGATGCGGCTTCATAGAGACAGCCTCCTTCATCTTCGGAGTAGTGGCCTCATCATCGTCGTTCTCACAGGGCGCCCCATTGGCGTCCCCAGTGACATCAACGGGACCGTTCAATAGCCTCGGTTCTCCGAGCCCCCGCGGCCCGTGGAGCCAAAGCCGCCGTCTCCACGAACGGTATCTGAGAGTTCGTCCACACAGCGGAAGTCGGCTTGCACAACCGGAGCAATAACCAGTTGGGCAATCCGCTGCCCGGGTGCAATCGTCACGGGCTTGGAGCCCAAGTTGACCAAGAGCACCTTCACCTCACCGCGGTAGTCTGAATCGATGGTCCCCGGTGCGTTAACAACCGTTAGACCCTGCTTGATTGCAAGCCCCGAACGGGGCCTCACTTGGCCCTCATAGCCATCGGCGATTGCCATGGCCAGGCCCGTATCTACAGCGCGCCTATCCCCCGGCTGGAGAACCAGCGGGCCGTCTAGGCAGGCCGCCAAATCCGCACCGGCAGCCGCCGCGCTCATGTAGCGCGGTAGCACGACGTCTTCGCGAAGACGCCTAATTTGCACCGGTGGATTCATCCAACGTATCTCGAGAGAACTAGGCTACGAAGTTGTTGATGTCAGCTTCGTCTGGCTCAGCAGCCAGGGCTTCCTTGATGGAGAGACGTATCTTTCCGTCGCGGTCAACCTTGAGACACTTCACGACCACAGTATCACCTTCGTTTAGAACGTCGGTAACGTTGTTGATGCGCTCGGCGGCAATCTCGCTGATGTGAACCAATCCGTCCGTACCGGGAAGGATCTCCACGAAGGCTCCAAAGTCCACGCAGCGCTTCACGATGCCGTGATAGAACTCGCCGACCTCGGCTTCCATGGTGAGGCCCTTGATAAGTGCCATAGCCTGGTTGAGGCTCTTGCCGTCCGAAGAGGAGATAGAAACCACGCCGGCATCATCGATGTCCACATTGGCGCCGGTCTGCTCTTGAATAGCGCGAATGGTTTTGCCACCAGGCCCGATGATGTCTCGGATCTTGTCTGGCTTGACCTGGATGGTCTCAATGCGTGGAGCGTTCGGGTTGAGCTCGTCGCGTGCAGTCTCGAGAGCCTCGCCCATCTTGTCGAGAATGTGGAGACGACCTGCCTTGGCTTGGCTGAGAGCCGTGACAAGAACCTCGCGGGCGACGCCCTTGAGTTTGATGTCCATCTGCAATGCGCAGATGCCCTTGCGGGTACCGGTCACTTTGAAGTCCATGTCACCGATGTGATCCTCGTCGCCGAGAATATCGGAGAGAACTGCGTAGTCATCGCCCTCCATCATGAGGCCCATGGCGATACCTGCCACAGCAGCAGTAGTTGGAACACCGGCATCCATGAGAGCCAGAGAACCACCGCAGACAGAAGCCATCGAGCTAGATCCGTTGGACTCAAGAACCTCAGACACAACACGAGTTGTGTATGGGAAGTCCTCGTGAGAAGGAAGTACGCGCTGGACCGAGCGCATTGCCAGGTTGCCGTGACCAACTTCGCGACGGGACGTTCCGCGCATCATCTTCGTCTCACCTGTACAGAAGGGAGGGAAGTTGTAGTGCATCATGAACTTCTTGCGAACTTCACCACGGAGGCTGTCAAGACGTTGCTCGTCGTACTTGGTGCCAAGGGTTGCGGACGCCAGAGTCTGAGTCTCACCACGAGTGAAGAGAGCTGAACCGTGTGCGCGTGGCAGGACACCAACTTCGCAAGAAATCTCGCGGATATCTTCCGGCTTGCGGCCGTCGATGCGAGTCTTGGTCATGATGGTCTGCGTGCGAGCAACCTTCTTCTGGACACTGCCAAATGCATCGGCAACTTCGCCAGCACGGTCGGCATATGCCATACCGCCGCTCGTAAGGCTCTCCATGGCGAATGCCTTCACGTCCGAAAGAGCAGCGGAGCGAGAGTGCTTCTCACGAACAGCGAGAGCCTCAGAGACTTTGCCTGCGACGAGTTCTTCAACCTTGAGGAAGATGTCCTTGTCTGCGACAGGCTCGATGAACTCGCGCTTGGTCCTGCCAACCGCTTTGCGAATCTTGTTTTGCAGCTTGATGACGGGCTGAATTTGCTCGTGGGCGAAGAGGAGCGCGTCAATGACGGTCTCTTCGTCAAGCTCTGCCATTTCACCTTCCACCATGCAGATGGCGTCCGCGGTTGCAGCGACGATGAGGTCAAGGTCGCTCTGGTCGCGTTCTTCGAACGTTGGGTAGGCGACGAATTTGCCGTCGACACGGCCCACACGAATTGCTGCGAGAGGCCCGTCCCAGACAAGGTCAGAGATGTGAAGGGCGCAAGAAGCACCGATAATTGCGAGGACGTCTGTGGCGTTCTCTTGATCGAAGCTGATTACGTTGGCGATAAGCTGCGTATCGAAGCGCCAGCTCTTTGGAAAGAGTGGGCGACATGGTCGGTCCATGAGGCGACAGACCAGAATCTCAGCTTCCGAAGGGCGACCCTCACGGCGGAAGTAGTTGCCAGGAATTTGGCCAGCTGCGTAGCCCTTCTCTTGGTACTCACAGGTAAGCGGCATGAAGTTCATACCTTCGCGAACGCTCTTGGAGCCGTTGGCGGTAACCAGCAGCATGGATTCGCCCATGCGAATAACGATTGAGCCTGAGGCCTGCTTGGCCCATTTTCCAGTTTCGATGGTTAGCTCTTTGCCACCAATAGAGACACTTTCACGTACAAAGTTCATAGTGCGTTCCTTCGCGCCGATGCCGTGGGCTCATCCCTCAGGTGTATCCACTCTCGTCTCCGAGAATATGCACAACTGAAAGATCAGGCCCGCCCGCAAAGACGTCCGAATGATGTTTACAAAAAGAAAGGCGCACCGAGCATTCGGGACGCCTTTCTGTTCAGAAGATTACTTGCGAAGACCGAGGCTCTCGATGAGCTTCCTGTAGCGATCGAAATCCTTGCGCTTGAGGTAGTCGAGCAAGCTGCGTCGATTACCAACCATGCGAAGAAGTCCGCGACGAGAGTGGTGATCTTTGCTGTGCACCTCTAGGTGGGAAGTGAGGTGATGAATGCGCTCAGTCCAAAGGGCAATCTGCACTTCTGGTGAACCGGTATCAGAGCCGTGGGTGCGGTGGGATTCAATGGTCTGGGCTTTTCTAGCTGGTGAAACAGGCATCTTTTTCGTAGTTCCTTGATCTCAAACGATTTCGGCCGGGACATTGGATGATCGAAGCTCCGCCGTCAAGCCGTAATTGAAGACTCTGCGATACCGCAGCCTTTCTTCCTCTGTGCAGGCGATCGCAAGCAGTGCTTTCCCGCCGGGCAGGAGCAATCCGAACGGTTCCTCCGGCGGAGCACCTTCGCTAACTAGCTGCCATGCCAGGCGTTTTCCGTCGGCGATGTCACGCACCAACTCTGAAGGCACCTCAATAAGAGGCAAGTGAGAAATTGCCTCGGCTGGGTCAAGCACGGGCATCGATTCCATCGCGAGCAGCGTATCGAGTGGCAGAGCCTCATCTAGAGTGAAGCGCCCCGCTCGGGTTCGCCTGAGTTTGCTCAAGTGCGCGCCGCATCCCAACGCCTTGCCCAGGTCATCCACGAGCGACCGAACGTAGGTCCCCTTGCTCGCGGAGACGGCAAAGGTGCCTTTGCCCTCAGCGAAGGAGAGGAGCGCAAACTCGTGCACCACGATGGACCGAGGCTCTCGCACAACCTCCTGGCCTTGGCGAGCCAAGGTGTGCAGTCGACAACCATTTTGGTGTATGGCCGAGAACATGGGAGGAATCTGTTCGAGCTCGCCCGTCAGTTTGACCATTGCATCAAGAACATCTTGCTCGCCAATGGCTGCGGCGCGGGTCAAGTCTTCCGCAATGACCTTACCTTCCCGATCCAATGTGTTCGTCTGCACGCCAAGTGTAAATTCACCGGAGTAGTGCTTATCCGCGGAGAGCAGATAGCCCGCGATCTTGGTGCCCTCTCCAACGCAAAGAGGCAACACGCCAGTAGCCATCGGATCCAATGTTCCGGTGTGGCCGATCTTCTTGATTCCCAATCCTCGTTTAACCAAAGCGACCACCTTAGCCGACGTCATCCCGCCTGGCTTGTCGACGACGACAACACCATGCACGGAAGCGTTTATACTACTAATCATCGAAGTGCAGTTCCTACTCAGGGAGATCCAAGCTATTGATCCAGGTTTCGAGGACGAGCAGGAAGTCTCCGTCGACGATATCCGACCCCTTTGGCGGCATCTGCAGATTGCTTCCGCGATTGTTCATACGCACGTAGATCGCGCTGGCATTGATAGCCTGCGGTTCGATCAAGGCTGTCGTGCCCGCTACGGTAATGAGAGGTTCTACGTCGACGATCGTACTGTAGACCGTCGTTGTTTCTGGCGATGTCATCGTCGCGACCTCCATGCGAAGATTGAGGTTCGTCGTATCCATGACATCAGAGCTTTTATGATGGCATCCGCCGCAGTTCCCGTGCAGATAGCCCAGCACCGCCTGCTCATCGCCCGTCCCAGGAACCGGATAATACGGTGACACACCGGCCGGCGGGACAGAGAGCTTTGAGTCAGAGACGAGTGTATCGAGAGTGATTCCGCTGCCTAGATGAGCCAACTGTACCGCGCTAAAGCCCAACGAGAAATCGGGTTGACGCTCGTGGCAAGTCCGGCAGTCGCGCTCGCGGGGAATATTGAAGGTTGTACCTAGCGCGTTCGAGACACCGTCTGGCACAGCGACGGCCTCTGTCGCACCTGCGTTCCAGGCGAAGGAAACGTAGTACCAGTCGTTCGAAGTTGGCCCCATCTTCCACAGGTAACGCGTTTCGATTCGAACTCCGCCAGGCGTTGCGAAGTCCTTCCACATCTTGGTCCCCTCGGGAAGCACCCAAAAGTCCATGTCAGTCGTATCGATCGTCGCGCCATCGGGGATGAAAATCCATCGACGTTTGACCGCGCCATCGGTCCAAAGTGGCCATGCAGGCGTGTACTCGAGGACCCCTGGGGCGATCACCCCGTCGGCAAAGTTGGAATAGAGCCCGGTCTCCTCCAGCGTCGCAGGAAAAATACTCGCGTCCATCTCTGCATCGGGCGGCACGGCGTCTGGCGGCGACGCATCCACAAGAGATGCCATGGCATCCGTGGCTTCGGAATCATCCGAGCCGCAGGCCCCTGTGCCTAAGAGTAGCGCCGCGGCCGTGGAGAGAGCGAAGCTGGGACGCCCTGAGTGGAGGAGCCGAGTCATGCGCGGACTATACAGCACCCAATATTGCTACTGAAGCACAGCAGCTAGCTCAGCTTGAACCCGCACTCGTGCCTCTTCAAGCGTGCCTTCCAGAGTGCAGCCAGCGGCACCACGGTGCCCACCGCCACCCAGCGAGAAGCAAATAGCACCAGCGTCAACAACGTCTCCGCGGGCGCGCATTGAGACCCGCACTCCGCCGTACTTGGATGGGCTTATGAGCACACCACACTGAACGCCCTTAAGAGAACGGGCGTAGTTGATGAGGCCCTCGGTGTCTTCCCACGATGCACCGCAAGACTTGAGCAGCTCTGGCGTAATCGTGATGAAGGCCACCCTGCCCCCAAGCACAACATCCATATCCCCCAGCACTTTCGAAAGAAGCCGGTAGCGCCCACGGGTGCTGTCTTGGCTGAGCCGCTCGCCGAGCTGTGCGGGATCAACTCCCCCCTCTTCGACAAGCTGGGCTGCCAAGCGCAAGACCTGTGCATTGGTATTCGAGTAGCGAAAGCCACCGGTGTCGGTGACGATCGAAACATAGACCCCCTTGGCGGCATCGGCTGTAATGGGCCATCCGAGGATCTCGGCAAGTTGAGCAACAAGCACACCGACGGCCGCGGCCGATGGATCGGAGATGAAGATATCCCCGAAAGGACACCCGCTACCGTGATGATCCAAGGCGATGACTTCACCTGTCACCTCGGGCTCAGGGAACCTATCGCCTAGGAGTTTTGCGTCGCCGCAATCTACGACAATTGTCAGGTCGAAGCGAGCCTTCTTCTTGAGCTGCTGCACGAAGCTGCGAGCGTTCGGCAGCCACTTGAGATACCTGGGTACCAGGTCTGGGTTGTAGAGAACAACCGTCTTTCCCTGCTCTTTCAGAAGCGCTGCGAGCGCAACAAGAGAGCCCACCGAATCACCGTCCGGGCCCCTGTGGCATGTCAGAAGGATCTTCTGCGCACCGGTAATTTTCTGAGCGACGTTTTGCAGCGTCGCGGTCATTCTCCGCTATCCCGCTCACTCGCACCGCCGTCGGCCGCAGGCTCGTCTGATTCTGATCCCCCAGCCTCGTCCGAGGGCTCGCTCACGTGACGCAATTCATCGTCGCGAATGATCTGGCTCAGCCGCACGCCAAACTCACTACTTTGGTCGTATACAAACCGCAGCTCAGGGGCTCGCTGCAGGTTGAGAGTGCGCCCCAGTGGCCCGCGGAGCTTGCCGGCCGCCTTGTTGAGCACAACCACGGCGGGCTCGCCAGCTTCATCGTCACCACCGTAGAAGGCGATGTAGATGTGAGCGAGGCCCATGTCCTTGTTGAGCTCAACGTGGTTGATGCTCACGAAGCCAGCGCGCCCCACTCTGGGGTCGCTCAGCTCGTTGCGAATGAGGTCCCCTAGCGCCTCTCGTATGGCCTGCGCCACCCGGGGACGTCTGGGGTTACCGCCACTCATGGCCCTGCACTCTCATTCGCCGTCCACCCCAGGCATTGCGCCTAGAGTCGCGCTTTTTCTTCGACCACTTCGTAGGACTCGATTAGGTCGCCAATCTGCAGCTCGTTGTAGCCGTCGAGCATGAGACCGCACTCATAGCCCTCTTTGACCTCGGAAGCCTCGTCCTTGAAGCGTCGCAGACTCGAGACCTTGCCTTCGTAGACTTGGACCGAGTCGCGGATGACACGGAGATGAGACCTGCGAGCCACCCGGCCGCTCGTGACCATACAACCAGCGACAACACCTCGACGAGGGATCGTGAAGGTCTCGCGAACTTCCATACGTCCTTGTTCGACCTGGCGTTGGATGGGCGAGAGCAAGCCTTCCATTGCGGCCTTCACGTCGTCCAAGCAATCGTAGATGATGTCGTAGAGTTTGATCTGGACACCCTCTTTCTCTGCCAGCTTGCCAGCCTTGCCAGCCGTGCGGACGTGGAAACCTACGATGATGGCGTTGCCGTGAGCTAGGTTGACGTCACTCTCGGTGATGCCACCTACGCCGGCGGCGATAACGTCGACAGACACCTTCTCCGTAGATTGCTCGACGAGAGCCTTCTTGAGTGCTTCGACAGAGCCTTGGACGTCTGCCTTGAGCACGATCTTGAGAACCTCGGCCTCGTCCTCACCGGATTTCATGTTCGACATCAGCTTCTCTAGAGAAACCTTGCCAGAACTAGCGAGTTCCTTCTTTCGCTTCTGCTGCTGCCTAGACTCGACAACCTGCTTGGCCATCTTCTCGTCTTCGGTAGCGTTGAGCGTATCGCCGGCGCTTGGCACACCATTGATACCGAGAATCTCGACAGGAGTACCCGGGCCTGCGAATTCGAGGGCCCTGCCCGCATGATCCATCGCGGCTCGCACCTTGCCGAGGCACTCGCCAACAACGATAGTGTCACCGAGTCGGAGCGTTCCTTCTTGGATGAGCACAGTTGAGATGGGACCGCGTGATCTATCGAGCCGAGCCTCGATAACAGTTCCTATAGCGGGCTTGTCTGGATTGGCCTTCAGGTCGAGAAGCTCCGCGTTGAGGCTGATCGCCTCGAGAAGCTTATCGACGCCATCGCCGGTGATCGCCGAGCAATCGACGTAGATGGTATCTCCACCCCACTCCTCTGGAATCAGACCGTGGTCTGCCAACTGCTGACGGACTCTGTCTGGATTTGCACCCGGCGTATCGCTCTTGTTGACCGCTACGATGATGGTGACTTCTGCTGCTTTCGCGAGCTTGAGAGCCTCTATGGTCTGTGGTTTGGCACCGTCATCTGCAGCGCAGATAAGCACAACGATGTCGGTACACTCGGCACCACGGGCGCGCATTTCGGTGAACGCTGCGTGGCCAGGAGTATCAATAAAGACAATCTCTCCGAAGCCGTCGCCCGCATCAACCTTGTAGGCGCCAATGTGCTGAGTGATGCCACCAGACTCGCCGGCAGTGACCTTCTCGTTACGGATGTAGTCGAGTAGCGAAGTCTTGCCGTGGTCGACGTGACCCATGACGGTAACGACCGGTGGCCGGTTGGACTTTGTGTCGTCTTCGTCTGGCAAGGAGGCAAAGACATCATTTTCCTTGAAGGCAACGTTCTGGACCTCGTGGTGAAACTCGGCGGCGAGTAGCTGCGCAGTTTCGAAGTCGATCGATGCGTTTAGCGAAATACCAACCATGCCCATGCCCCAGAGCTTCTTTAGGAGCTCTTGAGCCTTGATGCCCATGTTCTTCCCGAGTTCACCAACAGTGGTGGTCTCCTCAATGCGAACAACACGCTTGTGCTCTGCTGGCGTCGTGATTTGGGTTTGGCGACCTGCCCCTTTAGGCTTGGTCTTGCGGTGCATGTTGCGGCCGCGGCCCCGTTGGTTCTGCTGGTTGAAGCGATCGCGGCGTACTTGGGTGCTGCGACTGCCAGCGAGAGGCCGCTCAACAACTTTGATTCGAGTCGATGGTAGCTCGATGACAGTACCTACCGCTGGTCGGCCATCCGCAGGTGCGGAAGCCGATTCGGCTTGTGCTGCAACTTTCTTGGCTTTGACATCCGCTCGTTCCTGGTGGCGAGCACTCGCCAAGTCTCGAGCGCGTTGGAGCTCGGCCTCGAATCGCTCTTTGGCGGTCGTCGGCTCTTCTCCAGCATCCTCGTCCTCGGGCGCCATGCCCCCGGAGATCAGGTCTTGGACTGCATCGGCTACCACGCGCGGAGCTACAGGTACTGGTGCAGGCTCGGGCGCCCGGACAACGCGCTGATGGCCAGGCAGGTCAACACTATCCGGACCTGCGACAACAACTTGCTGTCGCCGAGCGACAACCACAGGTGTAGCAACCACTGGTTGTGGCGTTGGCACAGGCGCAGCAACCGCTGGTGGCGGCGTTAGTACCGGCGGGGGGAGTGGCGTCGGAACTGGGAGAGAAATCGCCTGTCCCTCGGGCTCTTGCGCATGAACAACCGGAGTCGGAACGGCTTCTGGCGCTGCTACCGCTTCAGGGGCGGGACGGGTGGTAACCACAGGGTTTGGAGCCACTTCGGCAACTGGCGCCGCCTTGCGCCGGCGAACCATGGGCTGCACCGCGATCGGCTTAGCCGACTCAGTCTTCTCTGCATCCTTGGGTCGGCGCCTGCCAGGGGCCTTAGCCGTCGAGGCCTTCGTCTTCTGTTTGACAGCCTTTGATGCTGCGCCCTTCGGAACTGCCGCAGCGCCTGTGTAGCCCAGGTTCTTCTTGAGCCTACCGGCCTCATCGAACGTGAGGGAGGACATGTGGCTCTTCACACTAAATCCAAGGTCCAGAGCCATCTTGACAAGCTCCTTGTTGGGAACATCAACCTCACGGGCCAGTTCATATAACCGGATTTTGGAATCGCTACTCATTAGAGCCCTCACTTCTCACGTTCTGTATCTGCTGGTGAATCGACGCGATAGACGCACCAGATATCGCTGATCGAAAGGAACGGCTGAAGCCGTCCTTGGTAGCCCCTGCAAAGCAGGAACTGCGAGCGTGCACATACGCGCCACGCCCAGTACGTCGAGTTACATCGTCGACGCGTAAGTTCGCCCCGTCACGAGTCACACGCACCAGTGCGCGCTGCTCGTCGACGGTATGACAACCCACGCAGGTCCTGCGAGGGCCGTCGATTGGGAGACTGGGATTCATCCCTCAGTCACCTCGGTATTTCTCTCATCACCGGAGGTGGAATCCTTAGCGGATGCTTCTGCGGCAGCGAGATCGACGGCACTGGGCGTGTCGCCCCCCCTCATGAAGGCCTCGGCGCCGGCAATGATCTGCGAGGCTCGGTCAGTGGTCTCAACTTCTTCCAGCTGCGCCATCTCTTCTGGCATAGCTCGGCTGAGGTCACTAACCGAGCGCCAACCAAATTGGAAGAGTACGTCGGCCAGCTCTTCGTCCACGCCCTCTATGGCCGCCATCTGCGTCTTTGCTCGGGCCTCAAGCTCGAGAATCTTTGACTCTGCGTGAATGGCGATGCGCCACCCAGTAAGTTGAGATGCAAGACGAACGTTCTGCCCCTTTTTGCCGATGGCCAGAGAGAGTTTATCGTCGGGAACGATGAGTTCCATCCTGTGTCCCTGCGCATCGATAATGACGCGTGAGACTTCGGCAGGAGCAATTGCGCTGCAAACGAAACGTGCGGGGTCGTCATCGTAGGCAACGATGTCGATTTTCTCGCCGCGAAGCTCTTGCACAACAGCTTGAACCCGCGAGCCCTTCATACCGACGCAAGCGCCGACTGGGTCGACATCGCGATCCTTGGAAGAAACACCAATCTTAGCGCGAGCACCCGGCTCGCGCGCCGATGATTCAATGCGAACAATCTTCTCGAAGATCTCGGGAACCTCTTGCTCAAAGAGCTTTTCGAGGAGGCCTTTGTGCGTTCTGGAAAGAATGATCTGTGGACCACGAGCGTTGCGATCAATATCGAGAAGCAGTGCGCGAATGCTGTCGCCGCTCCTGAATGATTCACGGGGAACTTGCTCTCGAGTAGGGAGAATCGCCTCCGTCTTGCCGAGGTCGACAACCAAGTTACCGCGCTCGAAACGACGAACGATTCCACTGATGAGCTCGCCCTTGCGGTCCTTGAACTCGTTGTAGACGTTGTCACGTTCAGCTTCGCGAACACGCTGATAGATGACCTGTTTTGCCGTCTGCGCTGCTATGCGACCGAAGTGGCGGTGTGCGCCCTTGAGGTCGATGAGCCCGCCGAAGCGTTGATCCTGCTCGGCAGCGCGCTCTGCATCTTCGTCGCGGTAGAAGACTTGGAAGAGAAGCTCGTCGCCGAGTTCAGCTTCGAGGCCGTTCTCCTCGGCTTGCGCTACGGAGATTTCGCAGCCTTCTTCTGGATCGTCTTCTACAACAGTGACGATCAAGCAAAGGTCCACACAACCCGTCTCAGGGTTGAAGGTTGCTTCGAACTGGCGAATGGTTCCAAAGGTCTTGAGAGCAGCAGTGGTAATTGCTTGCTCCAAAGCTTGAATAAGAATCTTGGGGTCAAGGCCCTTGTCACGCCCGACTTGCTCGATGACCATCGCTAAATTGGCGGCTTGCATACTATTCTCCTCTTATGCCCTCTTCCCCTGGCCCTTCATGAGGGCACTCCAATCGGGAATGAGCTTCGCCGAAGACAGATCGGCAAATGGCAAATCGAAATGGGTCTCGTCGACATCGACGGTAATGCTGCTGTCGTCCTCGGAAACCGAGACCAGCACACCCTTAAAGTTGCGGCGACCATCAAGGCCAGACCGCAGCTGAATCTTTACATCGCTTCCGCAGTACCGGCGAAAATGCGCCGGAGTTCGAAGCGGACGATCGAGCCCTGGGGACGAGACCTCCAGGGAGTAGCGCGACGCGATGGGATCCTCAACGTCGAGAATCGCCGAGACCTCTCGGCTCAGCGCGGTGCACTCGTCAAAGCTAATGCTCTTCTCAGTCCCGGGGGGGTAGTCTATGAAGACTCGGAGAACCGTTTCGCCGCCATTGGGTCCACACTCAATCTCAACCAATTCGAATCCCGCATCTTCACAAACGGGTGCCAACAATTCACGCAATTGTACGGAGTCAAAATCGCTAGCGCTTCTGCTAGGATCCTTTGAGTCGTCACCGATATGTTGGCGGGAGGTAGACACTGGTATGAGATCGATTCGTTACAAAATGAGGCCTTAAAGCAGAGACAGCCCAAACAGGAGAGAGAGAGAATGAGGCCCAGAACTAAGGAAGGTGGACCGGCCGAAGCCGTCCACCTAGGGTGCGCCTCACATGTAGGGGGCGAATTACCATGGGCAATATGGGTTTGCAAGGGTTTGGCTCCCGCGAGCGTACTCAGCGCCGATCCGCTCCACCTGTCCTCCCCCAGCGAATTCTGCTAAACCCCATGACCATGACCACACCAGGTGCAGGTAGCACGAAGGCTGCCGTCATTCAGCTCTGCTCCGACGGCGATATCAGCGCGAATCTAGCTACTTGCGAGCGTCTAGTCGGGCAAGCAGTCGAACAGGGGGCAAGCCTCGTCGTCCTGCCTGAGTGCTTTGCCTTTCTCGGCGAGCGGGAGCAGGACAAGTTCGAGGTTGCCGAGTTTCTCAATCTGGGCCCTTTGCCCGAGGACGCGGGCCCCATACGGCGATGCATCACGGAGATGGCGATCGGGCACAAGCTCTGGGTCATCGCCGGCGGCATTCCCGAGTTGCGCCCAGAAGACGCGAAGCTTGAACCCCGGACAACGGCCTACAACACGTGCGCGGTGGTGGACCCTGCAGGTGAACTGGTCTCAGCATATCGCAAGATTCACCTCTTCGACGTCGACATTCCCGGTGGAACTACTCTCAAGGAGAGTTCCGCAACCTCCGCAGGCAGTGAAGTCCTCGCTGTCGACACCTCTATTGGGCGCGTCGGTCTCTCTATTTGCTACGACTTACGGTTCCCGGAGCTGTATCGCGAGCTCACTCTCGAGCATGGGGCGGAGGTCCTCGTGGTCCCCGCCGCCTTCACAGCCCATACTGGCGCCGCCCACTGGCACACGCTCCTCCAAGCTCGCGCGATCGAGAATCAGTGCTGGGTCTTAGCCGCAGGGCAAAGCGGGCGCCACAACTCCAAGCGTCAGTCCTACGGCCACTCACTTATCATCGATCCATGGGGTGTGATACGCGGCGAAGTAGTAGAGGGCGATGGATTTGCTTGTGTCGAAATCGACGCTGACTTCACGGCTCAGAAGCGCACCCACCTGCCCTGCCTCACTCATAGCGTTCTGCGAAAGAGCTAGAGACAAGGCATGTCAGAAGAGAACCCGTCCAGTGAAGAATCCCCTGGCAGCGAAGGGCCGGAAGACGAGGCCCCCATACCAAAGCTGCCTCGGGCCCCCTTGTTTCGGAAACTCTCCCTTCCCGCCATGGTGCGCATTGGCATGTTTGGCACAATCTTCTACGCCATCATCGTGATGCGGGAGCCCTGCGCAGATGGAGTGAGCCGCTTCATCACAAACTTCGATGATTCAGATGCTGATGCAGGTCCGGCGCCCAGTATTGAGACGCGCTACCCAGGGTTTGAACTCATGACCGCGGAAGAGGCTTTGAAGCGCTGGCCAGACAGACCTGCAGAGGGTGCCAGTGGGACGCAGGCGCCCCTCGAAATGGGTGACGCCGCGGCGACTTCGCCCCAGGGTGATACTGCGACTAGACCGTCGAGCGACTAGACCGTCGAGCGAAAAGACCGTCGAGCGAAAAGAATGACCGAGGATGGTGAGTTCTGATTTTTCGAGTGCAAGGCGCGAATGAGGATTTTGCTGGGGCAAATGACGAAATGAGCAACGCTGCAATCGGGAAAGCAGGACCATCAGACCGATCATTGTTTACGCTCGGCGGTCTAGCCCCTAAGGCTCCTGTTTCGATCGCAGCTAGCGCGCGCCCTGGGATGGCCAGAGTCCCTTGACCGAAAGCTCGAGACGCTTTCTGCCCGCCCACCGGGTAATTGCCGGCATATAGGCCAAATCGATTCGGTTGCCGGCCCCTGGATCCTTCTCGCCCAAGCCAAAGGCGATTGCAGATAGCTCTCGTCCCTGTCCGTCGCGAAGTGTGAGCTTCAGATGAGAACCATCTCCGACACGGCGAGAGTCCGTAACCTCGACGTTGCGGCTCATCAGAAGTGGCTCCGCGTTGCCCTTTCCGAACGGGGCAAGAGTTTGCAGCTCGTTTGCCAAATGCTCGCTTAGTTCGTCGGCTCCAACCTCCGCGTCGCACTCATAAGCCACCACTGTCTCTGGCCCTTGTGTTTTGACCGCCTCTAGAAAGAGCTCGCGAAAGCTGCCTACGTGCTCCGGCAATAGACTGAGGCCGGCCGCAGCAGCGTGCCCACCGAAGCGGAGTAGGTTCTCACTACTTGCTTCCAACGCATCGTAGAGATTGACGCCACCAAAGCTGCGGGCAGAGCCGCGAGCTTCTCCGGACTCCGCATCGATGGCAATTACAACTGCTGGCATCCGATAGTGATCGACGAGACGCGAGGCGATAATGCCCATGACGCCGTGGGCCCAGCCCTCGCCAGCGATGACGATGGCGGACTTCCCTGAAGGACTATCCGACTCTAGGAGCTTCATCGCTTCTGCAAAGACCTTGTCCTGGCAAGCCCTCCGATCATTGTTGATCGTCTCGATTAGGCGGGCAGCCGCTTGCGCCGTGTAACGATCAGGTGCGCGCAAGACGTCGAGGGCAGCCTGAGCATCGCCGAGCCGCCCGGGGGCATTGAGCCGAGGCCCCAATTTCCAACCAATCGTCCGCTCGGTAATCGGCTCCGATCGCGGCACCCCAGCGACCTCGAGCAGTGCATCGACGCCCGGCCGTCCTCGGAGATTGAGGTGCCGCAACCCCTCCGTCGTCATGATGCGATTTTCCTCGGAGAGGGGAACGAGGTCGGCGACGGTGCCCATAGCAACGAGATCGAGCCAACTAGTGACGTTGGGCTCTGGCCGCTTCGTGCTGAAGTGCCCCGCGCCCTTGAGTGCAGTTCGCAAAGCTCCCATCACATAAAACGCCAGCCCAACGGATGCCATGCCCTGGAACGGGAACTCGGAGTCTGTGCGGAAGGGATTGATCAAAGCCAACGCTGGGTGCGGGCTATCGGCGGATGGGACAGTGTGGTGGTCGATGATAATGGCGGGCACGGCCTGGTCGCGGGCGAGCGCGATGGCACTTATGTCTGATGTCCCGCAGTCGCCGATAATGATGAGAGTGCAGCCCGCATCGACGAAGCTCTGTGCGGCCTCGTCGGTGAAGCCATAGCCGGCCTTGCGGCTGGCCACCTTTGTTATGACCTGCATGCCGAATGCCTCGAGAGCCTCGGTAAGCAGCGTTGCCGTAGTCACTCCATCGACATCGTAGTCACCGAAAACCCCGACGCGCTCGCCACTCTGTGCCGCCTCCAGGAGCCGAGGCAGAGCATCGTCGAGACCGGCGAGCCCTACCGGTGGGCGAAGCCCCGAGAGCCTCGGCTCCAAGAATGCCTTGGCTATCGGCCCCGCTTGCACACCTCTTGCGAGGAGACAGCGGGCTGTGACTCTGTGAACGCCGAGTTCGGCGGTTAGCTCATCAACCAGGCCGGCGTCGTGAACTCGAATGCTGCAATCACTGGTCACTATCAAAGACTATAGAAGGCCTCTGACAAAAAGACGCAGCATAACTCGCGTCATGCGGCGTCTTGGAAGCGCTTTCTTTGTCGATCCCGCGATCGTCTCGGTACTACTTCTTCGCTACAACGGGTCCGGAGAACCACTTGAGATGGATCGCCAGAGCCACGGGCGAAGCCACGAAGATCGACGAGTACACACCAACGACGACACCAATATTCATGGCGAAAGCGAAGTTGCGAACCAGGCCCGTGCCCAAGAGGTTCATCATGAGCGTGACGACGAAGAGAGTGATCGATGTAAGGAGTGTCCGCGCCATCGTCTCATTGAGCGAGATGTTGATAACGCGACCGAACTTCTTGTCCTTGAGACGCACCACGTTTTCACGAATACGGTCAAAGATGACGACTGAGTCGTTCACCGAGTAGCCTATGACCGTGAGCAAGGCTGCCACCGTTGTCAGCGACACCTCCTGCCAAGTAATGGCAAAGACTCCGATCACGAGAATAGCGTCGTGTACCAGAGCTACAACTGCGCCTGGTGCGTAGCGAACGTCAAAGCGGAACGCCAAATACAGCATGATGAGCGCCATGACGTAGAAGAGCGACTTGATGCCATCATTGCGTAGCTTCTCGCCAGCACGGGCTCCAACTCCATAGACGTTCTGAATCTTGACCACCGCACCAGCACCTAGCGTCTTGGATAGGAGATCTTGGTACTGGGCATCGAGTCCAGCTACGGAGAACTGTAGGCTGTACTCTTCGGTGCCCTCTGCGGGGACGGAGAATGCCTCGACGTGCTCAGGAGTCCACTCACGAAGGTTCTTGTTGTGCTTCTTGAAGAACTCCTGAGCCGCTGTCCAATCAATCGGGCCCGAGGCGCGGACGAACATCCGGTCTCCGGACCACGTTGCCTTGAGGACACCGGGGCTCGCGAACGTAGTCACGAAGTCGGCGGCGATCTTCAGGCCTTCCTGTTTCTTCACTGCACCGAACTCAGGTGTACGAACCATCATGCCCGAAGCCTCGACAGGTTTGCCGTCTGGGCCTTTGGTCATCCATGCAAAGTTCGAGACGGCAAAGCCACTCTTGCCGGCATCGTTGAGAGCGCCGCGAATGGTGCCTGCACCAACGGGAAGTGGGCTGCCTTCCTTATCCTCAAACGCGAAGATGAGTTCGGTGCCACCTTTGAAGTCGATGGTCCAGTTTAGGTAGTCGCCCCGAGTCGACTTGTTGACAAAGAGCATGGCTATGCAGCCAATTACGAGCACGAACGAGATGAACCCCCAGGTTCGCCTCTTCTCGATGAACTCGAAGTTGCTATTGGGCTTGATAATCTCGCGGAACGGTTTGTGCGTTTCTGACATGGTGATTCTCGCGGTGCCTTAGAGGGAAATCGTCGGCGCCTTGCGGCCCTTGCCTACGTAGTGTTCGAAGAAGAGACGGGTCACCCAAGTTGCACTAAAGAGTGTGCAAACGATGCCAATCATGAGCATGACTGCAAAGCCGCGAATTGGGCCCGAACCAAATTGGTAGAGGACGTATCCGGCGATACCCGTGGTGAGCTGGCCGTCGAGGATGGCTGCGAAACCGCGACCGAAGCCGGCATCGACAGCTCCTTTGACGGACTTTCCGGATCGCAATTCTTCGCGAATGCGCTCGTAGATAATGATGTTCGCATCCACCGCCATACCAACGGTGAGAACCAGAGCGGCGATACCGGGCAGCGTAAGCGTTGCTCCAAACGTCGCCAGAATGGCCATCATGAAGAGAATATTGAGCGCCAGCGCAACAATCGAAATCACACCGCAGGTTCGGTAGTAGCCAACCATGATGAAGACCACGAGGAGAGAACCGAGGATGAAAGCGAACTTCGCCTTATTCACGGCATCCGCGCCCAGGAGCGGACCAACCTTAGACTCTGAGTCGGCGCGAAGAGGCGCTGGCAGTGAACCGGTGCGCAAGACATTTACGAGGTCTTGAGCTTCTTTCTGCATCTGCTGCGGATTGTTGCCGGCCATAGAGATGGAAGAACTACCACCGGCGATACGAGCTTGAATCGTCGGAGCCGAGCTGATCTTGTCGTCGAGGATGATGGCCATCTTGCGACCAACACTCTTGCCCGTCAGCTCACCGAAGCGACGTCCTCCCCATCGATTGAACTCGATGAGGACCTCAGGTTTGTTGCTGGTGGGGTTCCAGTAGACGTAGGAGTTCTGAACCGCAGAACCAGCTAGCTCGACCGTTCGGTAGAGGTAGTAGGAGCGCCAGTACGGATCGTTCTTAGCACTACTGGGCTTAACCAGCTCGTAGCCGTAGGTGTGGTCGTCATCCAAGCCGAGTTCCGGGTTCCGGGCGGCGAGGCCTTCGAGATATCCCAAGAGGACTTGGCGACCGGTCACGTAGCAGCGACGGCCTTTGGGATCCCTATCTTCGTCATCATCCGGGCAACCCATCTCATCAGCCTCGGCGTGCTTAAGAAACATCCGTGGTTTGTCCTCGGCTCGCAAGTAGTAGTCGTCATACCTTCGCCCTGAGTCATCGTGGGGCCACTGATCGATGTCCACAGTGATTTCCAAATCAAGAGCCTCTTGATCAGTCTTGGCGAATCCGTAAACCCTCTTCATGAAGTCGTTGCGAACTTTCCCGTTCACCTCGGCTTCGTCGACGATCTTGAACTCAAGCTTTGCAGTGCGCTCGATTAGGTCTTTGACACGGCCGATTTCTTCTTCGTCCAAGCCGGGAAGCTCGACGATAATCTGGTCGCCCTTGGCAATAACCGATGGGTCCGCAACGCCTCGCTCGTTGATGCGCTCGCGAACCGTTTGGATTGCCTGCTCGAGAGCTGAAGACTTGATGCCCTCAGCGTAGTCTGACGACACCCGGAAGCAGACGCTCTGAGCCTTCACGGGACCGTCGGAGCAATCGCGCATCGCGACGATTTCGTCGTAGTCCCGCGCCACACGGCTGCGAATCTGCTCCACGTCCTTTGCATCGTCAAGAATGACACTAACCGCACCAACCGGTGCTGCGGGCGTACTAACCCTGCCCTTGATGCCGAGTTCCTCAAGCTGCGCTTCCACGTCGCGCTTGAGTTCGGAGGCTTTGTCATCAACGGCCTTGTCTAAGTCGATACTGTAGACAATGTGTAGGCCGCCCTGCAGGTCGAGCCCATAGTTAATGCGCGAATTGAAAAGCCCACTAAACCAGCTTGGCAGCTGGTCGCGAGCGACGAAGGAGGGCACGAGTGTCATGACTGAAAGACCGATTAGGGCCACCAGCCAGAACGTGCGCCATTTGACTTTGCGTTCCATGAACTAATCCAGAGCGTTCGAAGTGATGCGTTCTTGCGTAGGGGGGATTTGCGGTAGAAGAAGAAGTGGGCTGCTAAGCAGCTTTGTCTTTCTCGTCTTTGCTGTCCTTTCCAGCATTCGGATCGTACTTGCCGTCGACGTGGCTTCGAAGGACGCGAATGCGAACTTTCTCCTGCACCTCAATGACAAGCACGTTGTGTTTGACGCCAGATATCTTTCCGATGATGCCACCGCGAGTCACGATTTGGTCGCCTTTGCCGAGGGCAGCGAGCATGGCTTGATGCTCCTTCTGCTTCTTGGCCTGTGGACGAATCAGGATGAAGTAAAACACCCCGAACATCAGGAGCATCATGATCATTGGACTTGCGGCACCCATTTGGAATCCTCTTTAACTAGTGAGCTGTGCGTGTGCCGGTTTGGAAACCAGCTAATAACGCGAAAAGACGGGTCGACTTAGCACTCAGGCCCAGCGAGGTCAAGGAAGAGGTCGCGGCTCTCGCCCCTCTAGGATCGCCTGGCGCATGCCCCGCATGTGCTGGGCGTAGTAGCTCAGGTTGTGGATCGTTGCCAGCCTGCTAAACAAGAGCTCTTTGGCCTTGAGCAAGTGACGCAAGTAGGACCTACTAAATGTGGTGCATGTGTAGCACGTGCATTGGGGGTCCAACGGGCCGGTATCGCGGCGGAACTTGGCATTTCGCATCTGCACTTTGCCTTCAGATGTGAATAGCGTTCCCCCCCTGGCGTTTCTCGTCGGCATCACGCAATCGAACATATCGATGCCCGAGACGACCCCCTCGTAGAGATCTGCGGGGGTGCCAACACCCATGAGGTAACGCGGATTGGCCGGCGGTAATTTATGGGCGACACCACCGAGGACTCGATACATCTCGGGGGGCGGCTCCCCGACGGAGAGGCCGCCGATTGCGTAGCCATCGAAGCCAATCGCCACAAGCTCTGCCAGATGGGCGAGGCGCCGCTCGACGTCCAGCCCACCTTGGACAATACCGAAGAGTGCCTGGCCAGCTGGCCTCTCGACCTGCGCACAGCGCTTGGCCCACGCAGTCGTGCGCCTCATCGCTACATCGTGGTCCCGTGGCGCTGACTCGGCCGGAGGACACTGGTCGAAGACCATTGCGATATCCGAGCCCAAGACACTCTGGATGTGCATCGAAACTTCTGGGGTTAGGCGATGCTTGCTCCCGTCGATATGCGATTGGAAGGTCACGCCATCGTCATCGATGCGATTGTCCTGCGCCAAGCTGAAGACTTGGAAGCCACCGGAGTCGGTGAGAATTGGACGCTCCCATTTCATAAACTCGTGCAGGCCACCGTGGTCTTCAATCACGTCGAGTCCCGGCCGAAGATAGAGATGGTAGGTGTTGCCCAGAATGATTTTGGCGTCAATTGGTTCGGCGCGCAGGTCGGTCGGTGCAAGAGACTTCACCGATCCAAGTGTTCCCACTGGCATGAAGGCCGGTGTGAGGATATCTCCCCTCGGCGTGTGGAGAATACCTGCACGGGCATTGCCTACCTGCGTTTGAAGTTCAAATGAGAAGCCCACAGTCTTCATGCCCTCACGCGTCGCGTCTGCAGCACTCGTATCCTCTGTGGTCATCTACTCGTCTTCCTTGGTAAGGCTTGGGAAACTCGGCGACACCAGCATCACGTCGCCATAGCTATAGAAGCGATATCCCGAGGCGACCGCGTGGGCGTACGCTTCCATTACACGTGCATGACCGGCAAAGGCGCTCACTAGCATGAGCAACGTGGACTTTGGCAAGTGGAAGTTCGTGAGCAGCTGGTCGACTATCTGAAATTGGTAGCCCGGTGAGATGAAGATTGACGTACGTCCAGCCCCACTGCGAATGGACTTGTGCCCAGTCGCAGCACTCTCAAGCGCGCGAACGACGGTTGTCCCCACCGCAATCACGGGTCTGCCACTCTGCACAAGCTCTGCGCAGGCTGGCGAGATGTTGTAACGCTCTTCATGCAATTCGATGTCTTCGAGGCTCGTGGCTCGGACAGGAGCAAAGGTCCCAAGACCGACGTGCAGCGTAATGTTTGTTCGTGTGATGCCCCGCGCATCGATTGCTTCGAGAATCTCATCGCTGAAGTGAAGGCCCGCGGTGGGGGCAGCCACAGCCCCCTGTTCTCTTGCAAAAACAGTCTGATAGCGCTCGCGATCGGAGGCAGTGTCCCCGGCTTGACGCCTAATATAGGGAGGCAGTGGCAATTCCCCATGTTCTTCGAGCAATGAGAACACTTCGCAGGAAAACTCTACAATGATGCTGCCGTCACCGGACCTCCCGCCGATAGCCTTGCACTGAATCTCCGTACCAACCACGAGGAGCGGGCAGCCGTCGCGTATCGGCTTGGATGCCTTTGCCAGACACCGCCATCGTCTTGCTTCTGCAGTGGGTTCGAGTAGCAAGAGTTCGACGGCGCCACCACTCTCCTTCTGTGTCCGCAAGCGCGCTCGAATGACCTTAGTGTCGTTCACAAGCAAGACGGCGTCTTCGGGAAGCAAATCGACGAATTCTGCGAATTGCCGGTCCACAACGGCACCACCTGGCTCAAGATGCAAGAGACGAGATGCATCACGACGCTCGGCGGGCGACTGCGCTATGGACGCAGAAGGCAAGTCGAAGTCGTAGTCAGAGGTACGGCGCATGGGGCGGCACTATGCCCGCTTGACTGTGCGGGGTAAAGTGCGGGCCATGCTTCGCTATGCTCTCTGGTCCGCTGCTGCCATGGCTCTCCAAGTCGTGGCGGCCCACCCCGCACATAGCCAGCGGCCCACCGCCAAGGTCACCTCCCGGGCAGACGTCAACGGGGACAGCAGGGCGGACGAGGTTCGTATCGATGTTGATGGCAGCATCACTGTGCACATTGTTGGTGATGAATCGGCCGGCGCGTGGACACCCCTAGCTGCCAGCGGAAAGGTCGTTGGGGGCAGTATTCACATCGACCGCACCCTGGCGCCAGGCAGGACTGTCATCCTCGCGACTTCCAACCTCGGCCGGAGAGGTGGACGAAGCTTCACAGAGGCCGTCGCTCTAGCTTGGAGCCCGGGCAAGCTAGAGACTCTCTGGCGCGGCAAGCTCGGCTCACAAGGGCCAGATGGGGGCAGCAAACTCTCGATTGAGCTCGGTCAATACGGACTCATAAAATACGCCAGTCGAATCGGCGTCTCCCGATGCGACGGCGAGACAGCCCATCTCGATGCAGAACGCTATGACTTTGCCACAGGGCGATTCCGGCCTGCCCGCCAAGCGCTGCGAATGGGCGCAGCCGATACTCGCCCTACGCTGGTGGCCAGCAAATCACGACCTGAGTTCATCCCCGAAGGCTCGAGGCCGTTTTGGTTTCGCGCTCAAGGCGCTTCTTCTTCCGGTACCGCGGCAAACGCAGCAGAGCTTGTACCGCCGGCGGCAGTGGCCGACGGCAACGACGCCACAGCCTGGACGGAGAATAAGGGCGGCGTAGGGGTCGGCGAGTTCGTGACCCTGCGGTCAAGCCTTGGCGAAGTCAACGTCAAGGCACTGCGCCTCTTCCTCGGCCACGGCTCGGCGCAGCGGGATTTCAACCGTCCAAAACGGCTTGGACTGATCCTCGGCGATTCAGAACTCTTCTGGATTGACATCCCAAAGGACCCACGAGTCCCGCAATGGATAGTCCTGCCCAAACCCGTAGCGAGCGCCTGCGTCACTCTGGTTCTCGACAAAGTCTATCCTCAGCGCGCACTGGCCCAAACGGCAATTTCAGAAATCACAATCTACAGCGAAGAAGAACTCGATCCAAAGCGGGCAGCGACGCTCCTCGCAAAGCGCATCGCGAAAGGCAAATCCCGCGCTGATACCAACCGCCTGCTCGCTAGACTCGGTCCGAGCGCCAGCGACGCACTGCTCTCAGAAATTTCGAAAGCACAGCGTTCTGGCGATCCAGATATGCACAGACAAATGACGAACCTACGCCTCGCCTTGGCGAGCATTCCGGAGGCTCCTGTTGAGGTAGTGGCCGGTCTCGCTGACGACGCCCTTAGACCTGTGCAGCACTCGGTCTTCTCCCAAGCCCTGCTCTCGATGCAAGGCAACTCCATTGCGCCGCTCACCCAGGGACTACTGGATTCTGGTCTCTCGGCCCATGCGACCTCTCGTATCGCCAGCGTTCTCGCTGACATGCCACAGCCGCAAGCAGCCCTCGCACTACTTGGAGCCACAGGGAATGGCAATCAACCGACTCGAAGCGCTGTGATCAAAGCCCTCGCACAACGCCCAGATGCCTGGCAGCACCTACCCGCGGCCCTGTCTCCCCAAAACACCGCCACAAAGGAAGCCGACCTATTTCGCGCTATGGGGCTCGCTGCCGCCCAATACTCCGCAACCTCCGAGGAGCGCGCAGCACTGGCGACCGAAGTGGCATCGGCCGCGAGCAACGCCCGGGGATTGGGCTACGAAGAGCGCTATCGCATACTGACCGCCGCTGGATTGCTGGGTGGAAGCAAGAACGCGGATGCCCTCATCTCGCAAATCGACCTCCTCGGCGATCGTGAGGACGCCGAAGGCATCGCACTACTTCGGCGTGCAGTCACCTCCCTCGCCAAAGTCACCGGCGCAGAAGGCACAGCGCTCAAAGGCAGGGCTCGTGCAGTTCTTCTGAGCAGCCTCGGCCACAAGGATCCAGGCGTTCGCCTAGCGCTTCTCTCTTCGCTAGAAGCCAGCGCCGCGCCGGAAGGCTCGATCGAGAGGCGTTTGCGCGAGGATTCCTGGCCAGAAGTGAGACGCTCCGCCGCGGCAGCACTATCTACACGCTGTGATGACGCAAGCGCCGTAGCCCTCACGAAGGCGAGTCTAGAAGATGCCAACACGAAGGTAGCTCGAAGCGCCTTCGGCGGTTTTCTGCGCTGTGACTCAGCCGGCCGATTTGACTTGGCGTTGCAGCTGGTAAACTTGGAAGGCCGGCCACTAGAATTGCGACTACATGCTGCCAGAGTACTCGGAGAGCTCGCCAGCGAGAGCCAAGCCACGCTAGTCATCCAGCGATTTTCCAAAGCCCGAAGGCGTGCTCTCGGGGACCGCAAGAGTGGGAAGCTGGCCTCGGCGCTGTCACGCTCTCTCGCCGACCTTGGAGGCCCCCGGGCCGTGCGCGCCCTTGAGAGCAGCGCGGCCGACCCGGCGTTCCCGCAGCTTCAGTCCGCGGCGATCAGCGCCCTAGGGACGTTGTGCCCAGCATCCTCAAGGCAGCTCTTCCAGCGTCTGCGGCAGAGCCACGAGGGCAACGTGGCGGCGGCGGCCACAAGAGCCGCTCGCCAATGTGCTGAGCGCTAGACCGCCGAGCGTAAACAATGATCGGTCTAATGGTCCTGCTTTCCCGATTGCAGCGTTGCTCATTTCGTCATTTGCCCCGGCAAAATCCTCATTCGCGCCTTGCACTCGAAAAATCACAACTCACCATCCTAGGTCATTCTTTTCACTCGACGGTCTAGCCAAGCGTCCCGAGCGCATCCTTGGCCTGGGCATGCGATGAGTCCGCACTCAGGGCCCGCTTGTACATGTCCTTTGCCTTCGGAAGCTCGTCCTGCGCATGGTGGATTTGGCCCAACTGGAAGTAGACGTCAGCCTTGGTGATGCCAATCGCCGGATCAATGTTCTGGAGCACCATAGAGCGGTACACCCTCCGCGCCTTCTCCCAGTCCTGCTTTGCCATGTAGAGCTGCCCCAGGCCCACCATTGTTCGCACGTTCGTCGGATCTACGCGAAACGCTTCTTCGTAGGCTGCTATCGCCTTCTCGGCGTCGCCCTGTGCATGAAAGATACCGGCGAGCTTCTGCTTGTAGCTCGCAACATCCTTCATCTTGCGCTTCTTCTTCGCAGCGTCTGCGAGTTGCTCAAACATCGGAGCTGCCTCGCTATGACGTCCAGCGTGAAAATAGAGGTCGGCGAGAGGCCCGACAATACGCGGGTCATCAGGCGAACTTTGATTAGCCGCTTCCAACAGCGGAATCACCTGCTCTGGTTGACCAAGCCGTTCTCCATAGAGTTGCGCAAGCTCGACAGTGAGATCGAGTTTCTGCGCTGGGTCCTCGGTGATCTCGTAGCGTCGGCGAACCATATCCGCGACCAAGAGCCAGTCGTCTTTAGCGCGAGCGGCTTCCTCGATGCGCTCTAGAGCCATCCGGTGGTAGCCATCAAAGTGCAACGCCTGCCCGAAGTACTCCTGAGCTTTGGCCTCATCTCCATCCTTATTCCGCGCGACTTCGCCAAGGCGAACATAGAGGTCCGCCGCATCCGTCCCCTGTGGGCCAAGAGCCAATGCCCTCTCCAGAATCTCGCTGCATCGCTCCCAGTCGCTTGCCGACTCGTAGATCTTTGCAAGCCGAGTGAGGGCGGCAACGGAGTTCGGATCTCGCACCAAGATCTTCTCGAGCATCTCGGCAGCCTCGTCGGGATTGTCCAGTTGGCCTTCCCAGACCTCGGCGGCCTGGGCGAGCCAGCGAAGCTCACCAGGAACATCGCCTTGGATAGCGCAATGCTCAGCGCGGATTTGGTGCAATTCAACCACGTCGTGCCAGCGCTCGAGACTTCGCAGGAGACGCTCGATTTGCTCGTTAGCTTGCAAATGCATGCTCTCGATCTCGAGCACACTGCGCAAGAAATCTATGGCCTCCTCTGGAGCTTCTCGGTCCATCTCTGCAACCTGCGAGAGCCGCAGGAAGACGGCAATTCGCGCTTCGTTGCCATCGACGGCGTCGGCCCGGCGCAAGAGTACCTCTTGGACGGCCATGAAGTCCTCACGTCGCCTGTGCAGCGACTCCAGGGCGGCGAGCGGCGCGAGGTCGTTTGGATCGAGATCCAGCACGGCTTGCCATGCATCGACTCCCTGTTCGAAATCTTGGATCTGCTCCGAGTATATCTGAGCGACCTCGGTTCTCAGCCCCCGATCGACTTCGCCGTCGGTGGCGTAGCGTGATGAGAGTTTGAGAATCTCGACAAGGTCGTCCCAGGCCTCGCGCCCCCGATACTGGATGGCTAGCTCACGCTGAGCCTCCGCGTCCGCTTCGTCAATATCGAGCACTGCACGCCAAGCGACAATGCACTCGTCCCGCTCTTCTAGTTGGAGCCGCAGATGCGCTGTTTCGGCAAGCAAACCGCGCTTCTCCGAGGGCTCGTAACTCAGTTCCGCACGATGCCACTGGGTCTGCGCGAGCCTCGCCCAGTCTCCTTGCTGACGACAAATCATCTGCAAAGCATCGAGAGCCTTGACGTCATCTTTATCGATGGCGAGGAGCGCATCGACGTTCTTCAGAGCGCCATCGAAGTCCCCGAGCTTGTCGAGCTTGATGCGAGCACTGCATTGCCCCAACCGAACTCGGACCTCATCGCTTGCGCTCCCGGCACAGATGCCGTCGAGGCGTGCAGCAACTTCGCCGTGGCGCTGCACCTGCTCACCGAGTCTCTCGAGTTCCTCAAGGGCTTGCTCACTATCAGGCTCTTCCGCCAGCCAGCCACCGACAGCGTCGAGGGCTCTAGTGGCATCCCCCAGTTCCTGCTCAGCGATCTCGGCAATCCTCGCGTAGATCTGCGCTCGTTCGAACGAATCGTCCACACCGCCAGTCTTGGTACTCAGCAAGTCGGCTAGTCGCGCAGAATCCCCGTCCTGTTCGTAGAGAGGTTCGAGAATCGCGATGATGTCCGACCTCTCCTCTTCGTTAGTGACAAGAAGACGTTGCAGAGCACCCCGCGCAGCACCGTGACTACTGTCTCGCTCCAATACATCTCGATACGAGGCAACGGCATCCGCCATGAAGCCTAGGCGTTGTTCCCGAACATCGCCGAGCATAAACAGCAAATTGGCCTGCTCCGTTTCGTCCATCGTCGCATCGGCTTGGCGGGCGTACGTCTTGGCGAGGTCGGAGTACTTGCCGTCGTGCTCGTAGATACGCGCCAGCGCTTGAAGGGCCGGCCCTTCTTCATTGGCAACACCTAGGGCTCTCTCGTACCGCTCCGCTGCACTAGGCAAATCGCCCAGGTATTCCTCGTAGTAGCCGCCAAGCTTTGTTGCGCAGAGATACTCGGCCCCCGAGTCCAAAGTCTCTGCGAGGATGCCCTCATAGAGTGTCACCAGCTCCTTCCAGTTGCCCTGGGACATAGCAAGACGTTGCAGTTCACGCTGAGCGCGCTCGTCATCCACCTGAATCTTGAGGCCTCGTGACCAAGTCGCAAACGCACTCGGGGTATCACCTCTCGACATTTCATGAAGTTCGGCAAGCTCTGCGAGCAGCGACACGCAGCGCTCCTCATCGCCTTCGGCAGCACCTAGGCGTGTCTCAAGGATCTTGACGAGCGCATCGAAGTTGGCCTCGGCCCGGAAAACGCCGTCGAGAACCTCGCAGCAGCGCTCCAAGCTGTCTTCACTGGTGCTGTGGCGCAAAAGGGCCGCACGCGCACCTTCGTGGGTTGCATCCAACTCCAGGACTCCCGCGTACCTCTCGATTGCGGCTTCGACCTCCAGCAATTTCGACTCCACCAACTCAGCCGCGGTAAACGCTGTGTCGACTTCCGCCGGCCCCGAAGCGAGCGTCGCCTGGTGGTCTACGACTTCAAGCAAGTCCTGCCACATTGACCCCTTCTCCAAGAGCCTGCTCAGCCCCTCAAGTGCCCGAGCGTCGTCCGGATCGAGGTCAAGCACACTCCGGGTCTGCGAAATCGCCTCGTAGGTATCGCCGAGCTTGGTTTCTTGAAGCTCCGCCAACTCGAAGTACAGCGCACGCTGAGTCGCTGGTTCTTCGCTCGTCTCGACCTTGTTGAGCAAGACCTGGGCTAGTTCCGCCCAATTCTCATCCGCAGTGTAGAGCCTATCGAGTGCATCTAGCGCGTCGCGGTCGCCCTCTTCCGCACCGAGGATATTTCGATACGCATCAATCGCCGCAGCCCGGTCGGAGCGTTCGTTCTCATGGGTCATCGCGGAGCGCCGAAGAAGAGTGAGACGCTCACTGAGTTCGTCCGCGAGTTCTGCGCGCCTCTCGACGATCGGAATGAGTGCGTCCCAATCCATGGCCCCAACGAGCAGGCGGTCGAGTTCTTCGAGCCCCAAAGCGTGATCGTCGGTCATTTCCAGGAGCCGGCGCAAACACGAAATCGCCTCTTGCGCATCGTCGCGTGAGGTTTCGTGAACCCCGGAAAGTCGAATAAGAACTTTCCCGACAAGATCGTAGTCGAACTGATCTTTGATACCGGCCTCAAGAACCTCGACCAAGAGAGTTGTATTGCCCTGGGCAAGCCCCAACGAAACAAATCTCTCGTATAGTTCGTCGTCGTTGATATCCTCAATCCACGCCTTGCCCAGCGCCTCGAGTGCCAGCCCCAAGTCGCCACCGCGCTCCTCGTGGATCTGCGCTATTTCTCGCAACATCTCACCACGACGCGCCTGTTCCTCTGCGTACATGAGCTTCGCATCCAGAATGACCACTAGTTTTTGCCACCAGTCCTTCTCGCGATAGACAGGCTCCAGAATGTCCGCAATTTGCTCTCGGTGGGCATCGTCCATAACGAGACGTTCCAGTGCCGTCAGCGCCAGTTCGCCCCCAGGCATGTGCAGCGATTGCTCGTACTGTTCTATGGCACCGTCCATGTCCTCGAGGTGTTGCTCTCGGATCTTTGCCAATCGCAGACGGCTCTCAAGGAGTTGCCCCTCATCTCTGGGCCTATCAATAACACCAAGAAGCAACTCAGCCAACTCATACCAATTCTGCTGGACCTCCAGAAGGCGATCAAGTTCGCCCATCGCGAGTTCGCTGTCTGGGTCTATCTCAAGAAGAGCTCGCCAACCATCCGTAGCCTTACCGTGGTCCTCGAGCCGCTCTTCCTGCACGCGAGCGAGCTTGGCGTAGATTTCCTGGCGTCTCTCATCGTCTAGTGATGAGTGCACCACCTCCTCGTAGAGGCCAATCAGCTCGCCCCACGACTCTGCACGAACGAGCATAGCCTCTGTTCGCGAGAATACCTGGAGGGCTTCCGGATCCATTTGCAAGACACGCTTGTATGCGCCAAACGCCGCGTCTACCTGCCCCAAACGCTTGTTGTAGAGATCCGCTAGCGTCTCCGCGACCTCGCGCAGCTCCGGGGAATCCCCACCTTCGTCGTCGACGTAAGATTGATAGACCTTGGCAAGTTCTTCCCAGTTCTGAAGCACGCCAACCAAGCGCTCAAGCTGCATGCGTACGTTCTTGTCGCTCGGGCTCTCACGGAATACGCGCCCCATCCAGTGGAAGGCCCCGCCGAGATCCCCAAGTTGATCCTCGTGCAGTCTCGCAATGTACCTGGTGATGCGGAGGCGCTCGCTTGGGTCGTCGGCCGCTTCGAGCTTGATTTCGTAGATGCGAACGAGCTGCGGCCAGTCTTGATTGGCCACGTGAATCGGCTCGAGTATGTCGGCTACGGCGCTCCTGGTATCCGCCTCTTCAAGCAAACGCTCAAGCGCCCCCATTGCCGCTTGGTGATTCGGGTCGCCCCCGATAGCTGCTCCGTAGCTCTCCACCGCAGCGTCTGGATCGCGAATCCGCTCTTCGTAGAGAGCGCCGAGACGGTACCGTAGTTCCACAGCCTCTTCGACAGTCATGGCAAAACCCAGACGCGACTCCAGGGCCTCGGCAAGGTCGTGCCAGCGCTCTGCTTTCGCGTAGAGTTCTTGAAGCTTGCCCGCTACATCACGAGATTCGGGCATAAGCTCGAGAACCTGTTCCCAATGCATCGCAGCATCACTCGTTCGATCCAAGTGTTCCGCGCACAGACTTCCAGCCTCGGTGAGTGCCTCGGCCCGCTTCTCGATGTCGTTGGCCGCCAGGTCTGCCTTTTGTACGAGTAATTCGTAGAGGGCGCTATGATCTTCGCTTTCTCTATAGATGCCCTCGAGGGCGCGCAGGGCGCGCTCATCGTCCGGCTGGGCGTCCAATACGAGTTGGTAATACTCGCGCGCGGTTGCCACATCCTGGAGGACAGCGCGGCAAAGGTCGGCGATGTCGAGATAGATCCGCCGTTGCAAGTCGCCGTCGAAGACGTCAGGGGCGATGTCCCGATACACATCCACAAGTGTCGGCAAAGCTCCGTTTTCCGCTGCCAGACGCTGCAAATCGACCAGTAGCTCTGGCAATTCGGGCTCCGCTAGCGAGCACTTCACCGCCCGCATAATCACTTCAAACGCCGCCTCCGAGTCTTCTAGCACTATCTCGTGTATTCCCGCGATACGGCGCAAATGACTCATCACCGCACGCGGATCATCATTGTCCTCGCACAGAGTCTCCAGCAGCGAAATCAGTGCGGCATGATCGCCCCCGGCCTCGTAGAGAGGATCTAGAAGCTCTGCCGCGCGAATGCGCAAGTCCGGATCCGAGACAAAGCCCGAGAGTCGCTCACGCGCAGCCTGATGATCGACATCAAGGCGTAGGACGTCGGCAAAATGCTCCACAGCATCGCTCGGCCGAGATAGGTCCGTCGCCAACACAACGCCAGCTTCGAAGAGAAGCGCCGCTCGCGCATCTCCCTCGCTCTCTTGAACTCGACGCTGCAATATGTCCAGAAGATCGTCGAATCGTGATTCCTTGCGATACAGCTCGCAAAGCGCCTTGAGAACGGCGCCCATCCCGACATCGAGATCGAGAATCTCACGATAACAAGAGATGGCCTCACTGGGCTCCTCTAGCTTGCCACCATACAGTTTCGCGAGGCGACAGAGCCCATCTGCGCGTTCCTGGCCAAGCTCCATGAGGTCCACTCTCCGCCTGACGATGTCCGCCAACTCACGGAACGCACCACTCGCCTCGAGCAGACGATCGCAGGCGGCGAGCGCGGTGGCATCCTCTGGATCTTCACCGAGCACTGCCTCCCAGCTGGCAAGAGCTGCTGATTCGTCCTCAAGCGCAGTCTCTTCGATTTCTGCAACACGAGCTAGCAGCGTCTTGCGTTCCTCACTGGCTTCGGCCCACTCCGCCGCGCCCCTGAGCACGCGAGCTTGCTTCCTGAATTCAGAAGAACTCGCATAGAGTCCATCAAGAGCATAGGAGGCGTAGCGGATGGTCTCGGGGTCGGAGGTATCTAGTTCGAGCAAGCGCTCGAGCAAACCAACCGTCTCGGCGGGCTGCGAAAGCGTGTCCCTATGGATATCCGCACAGGCCCGCAACAGTCTCGCACGGGTGCTCAAGTCCCCCTCATCCACCAAGTCCACGGCGGATTCGAGACTGGCGGCTAGCTTGGCCCAGCCGTCAACCAAGGGTGCGAGGCGCAAGAGTGCCGTGAGACAGCGTTCATCGGCGGGTTCCTTGGCGAGGGCCAGAAGCCAGTTCTTCATAGATGCGCCAGGATCTCCGAGTTCGCTGTCTTGCAGCTCTGCGATTCGAGCATAGAGCTCCATCGCCTCTGTGCGCGACTCAGCACATTCTGCTTGCACGAGCAACATCCGGCAGAGCGATGCGCTATTGCCCGCTGCGCCGTAGAGCGGTTCCAGCAGACGCGCAATCCGAAGACGCAAGCCCTCGTCACCCAGCAAGCTCTCACAGATAGCACGGGCTTCCGAGTCCTCGCCGTTGCGCGCGAGCAGCTCCTCGGCGAGGTCTACAGCGCCCGATCCCTGGTCCAGTTTCTCCGCGCGTATTCGCGCCCGACGATTGTCGTTCGCTGAGAGTTCGGCTCCCTCCAGATAGTCGGACCACAGGCATAGGAGTTCTTCCATTTCCTGCCAGCGTTCGCTCCTCTCGTAGATGCCAGAGAGTGCGGAGAAGGCTCGCGACTGTTCCGGTGCCGCCTCGATAATGCCTCGAAAGGCCGCCTCAGCGCCGCCCGAATCGTCGAGCACGCCTTCCGCGAGTTCGGCCAATTGCCAGTAAAGTCGCAAACGGTCTGCGACGTCGAAGCTTCGCTCGACCTTGGCCTGCAATAGCCCTCGCAAGTCCTCCCACTTCTCTGTCATTCGGAAGATCCGCGAGAGAGCCTGGTGGGCGTCCGAGTGGCCCTCCTCGAGGCTCTGAATGCGACGCCATGCGACCTCCGCCGCTTCCATGTCATCGAGCACCTTGTCGCAAAGGATTGCCAACTCCATGGCAATTCCGAGCTTCACCGTCTCATCGCAACCGCGCGCGTCGCAGGCTTCAAATGCGGCTTCGAGCTTGTTGCGCATATCCCCTGCGCGGTCTAGCAATTTGCCGAGTATGTCCAGGCGACTGCGGTTTGCGGCGTCGGCTGGGTCAAGCATGAGAAGACGCGCTGACGCGGCGTAGGCTCGCTCGGGCTGATTGAGTTCGCCATCGTAGAGATTCGCTAGTCTCGCTTCGAATCCAAGGAGCTCTTCCCCCGTCGCGGACTCCACAAGGATCTCGATAGCCTCCGCAATCTTGGCGTGCGCCTCCGCCTGCTCGAACGCGGGCAAGAGAAGTCCTGCTACTTCGACGCGCACCTCGGAAGCCTGCCCCGGTTGCATGAAGTAGTGCAGTGCATCATGCACTTGCTGAGAAGGCGTCAAGGCAAGGCAGCGTTTGAAAGACTCGCGGGCCTCGTCCTCGCGCTCGAGAGGCCCCTGGTACAGCTCGCCAAGGCGGAAATAGAGCGAGGCTTTGCTGTCTGCATCCGTCGAAACTCGCACCTCAGCCTCCAAAGACTCGGCGAGTTTCGCCCAATCCCCAAGCCCTTCGAAGATGCGGGCCAGCGAACGCCTTGCACGCCGATTGTCAGCCTCGATCTCAAGAATCGCTTGGTAGCTCACAACCGCGGCGGTAACGTCTTCCTGCAGCTCTTCTTCGATATGTGCAACCTTGAAGAGGAGCTCGACCTTCTCCGCCGTGTCATCACCCAACGCCACGCGTTCGCGGAGAATCTCGAGAAGCGCAGGCCACTCACTGTGCTGCATCGCCAATTCTTCGAGGGCATCCATCGCTTGCCGATCGTCGGACCGGAGCTTGAGGATTTCTTGGAAGTACTCGCGTGCTTTGTCGGACTGGTGCAGTCTCTGCTCGGCGATAACACCCAATTCTCGGAATAGTTCGACGCGTTCGTCCTCGCTCGCATCGTCACCGTAGACCCGCTCGTCGAGAATTCTTGAGACCTCCTGCCAAGCATCCGCTTCAGCGCCGAGCCGCTTGAGTTCTGAGAGCAGTTCCGAATCCCCCGGAGCAAGTTGGTAAGCGCGCCCCGTCCACTGAAAGGCCAGCGATTTCGACCCCAATCGGTTCTCACAGAGAACTCGGATATCTTCGATGAGACCCATCTTTTCATCGTCGGCAGCGTGGTCGAGAAGGATCTCGTGAATACTAAGCAGACGCGCCCACTTGCCAGCATCCCGATAGAGCGGGACCAAGGCTCGGGCAGCACCTAGATGGTTAGGTTCCACACTCTGGAGGCGCTCGTAGACCCGGGCGATGTTATCTGGATTGCCGATATTCTCCTGAGCGACTCGGCCCGCTCGCTCGAGAAGTGCAACCGTATCGGCCCGCTCTTCGAATTTGTCTGAGATCGAGAAGTATGCCTCGACTAAGTCGTCCCAATGCCCCATTCCGCCGTAGAGCGATTCCAATGCGTCGTAGTCTTTGGCGGCGGCGTAGAGTTCCCTGAGAACGCGAGCTGCCTTGCCATGATTTGGTTTGAGCGCAAGTACTTCTTGATAGACGCGAGCTGCCTGCACAGGTGCCTTGAGCTTGTGGGCATAGACCTTGCCCATCCTCTCGAGGACCGGGAGAGCCGCCTCGGGAGTCACAGCGAGCGCCAGTTTGCGGGCGAGCATTTCCACCAACGCCGGGTAGCGCTTTTCTCGCTCGTAGAGGGCACAGAGCGCGTCGTAGGCCACGGGTGCATCAGGTGTGATATCGTCCGGATCGGTCGTCGAGCCAGGCAGCTCGAGCACCTGGTTCCAGATATTGATAGCGAGCCGACTGTCACCAAGCTTTTGCCCCGCGATCTCGGCCATGCTGCCGTAGTGCGCACGCCTCGCATCGTCCTCCAGCGAGAGTGCTTCGCGTCCCATCAAATCGATGAGTGCGCGCCACTGCCTTCGGCGAGTGTAAATCTCTTTGAGTCGAGTCAGTGCCTCCGCGTTGGAGGCATCCATCGACAAGAGTTCTTCTAATGGCTTGATAGCTTGCGCATAGTTTCCGAAGCGATCGATCCACAGCGCCGCCACTTCACTGAGAAGCGCTGCTCGCATCTCTACTTCGACCGTCTCGACTTGAGCCTTCCGACTGAGCACAGCGATCAAATCGTTCCAGCGCCCGAGTTCGCGATATTTCTCTGCCAGAGCATCCATGACGTCGAGGTTCGAAGCATCCAGCGTGAGAATGCTGTTGTAGGTATTGATGACCATGACGTCTAGGTTGAGACGGTCTCGATAGATCTCGACGACCTCGAGTAGGCCATGCACTCGTCCTTCGGCGTCATCGGCGGGGAGCTTTTCGACCTGTTCCTTGATGAGGTCGAGAAGAGCGTTCCACTTCCCGGTACGCTCGTAGAGGCGGCGCAGTGACTCGGATGCTTCGATATTCTCTGGGTCCGCACGAAGGATGCTCTTCCAGCTATCGATCGCCTTCTCCGGGTTGTCCATGCTGCCCTCGGAGAGCTGTGCGAGCTCAACCATGAGTTCGCGCTTGCGCTCAGGATCGGCATCGCCGACACTCTTAAGCGCTTGACGGTAGAGCTGCATGAGCTTGCCCGCCTGCTCGGTCTGGACGTAGTACTTCTTGTAGAAGTCTAGTTGAACTCGATGTGCTGGTGATATTTTGCGAAGTCGAGCAAAGTACTCTTCGGCGGCTTCGGCATCCTCAAGCCTGTGCCAGTGCAGCATGCCAATTTGAATCAGCATGTCGATCTCGGTTTCGGCACTACCAGAGCGCCGCTTGTTCTTCAGCGCGTTGGCGTAGAGTGACACAGCGGCAGCCCAGTTCTCCTGTGCCTCGTACATGGTCGCGAGAAAGGCGAGTGCTCGAGCATTGCCCGGATCATCGGCCACCACTCGTTGCATCGAGTGAGCAGCAAGCTCGTTATTGGCCAAGGGCCCTTGCGCCAGATCTGCCAGCCGCACCCAGCAGGCGATACGCACATCGGGTTTATCGGCAACTTCGACGCAGCTCTGCAGAAGGTCGCGAAGCTCTTGCCAACGCTCCGCATCGCCGAACAACCGGGCGAGCTGTAGCGCCGCTCGAAAGTTCTTGGCATCAACTTCGATGGCCTTGCGCAGGTATGTCTCAACCTCGCTTGCACCAGGCTGGTAGCGCGCAAACGTCTCGGCAGCAGCTCGGTAGAGTGTCGCTGCAAGCGTCGGTTCGGTTGTCGCCTCCGCCTCCTCGATGTACTTCTCGACGATTTGCTCCCAGTGAACCTTCACCTGTTCGAGGTGTTCGAGCTGTGCTTTTACTTGCTCGTTCTCGGGCTGCAGTCGCAGTGCCAGTGTCATGCATTCAAGACTGGTGTCCGCGTTTAGCAAGTCATCGAATACCACCTGCCCTTTGCCGACAAGGAGTGCGGCCTGACGCTCGCCCTCCGCGTGTTCAAGCTCCAGGTCAAAGAGCTTCACCGCGGTATCCGATGCCCCTTTGCCGCGAAGTTGTTGACGGGTTTCGTCGAGCGCTAGCACAGCCTCAGGTGAGCCCAGAACCGCTGGTCCTAGCTTCTGCAATTCCGCAAGCGCCTGTGAGTCGCTGGGATCGCTGCGGAGCATGACAAGGTACTCTCTAAACTCGGCCATTTCCCGTCAAATGTATCGCGCCTCGTGCGTAGCAGACAACGCCCAGTCAATCGAGATTTCACTCGCGAATCGCAAGATGTACCGCTTTGCACCCCGAGAGTCGTTCTTGTCGCCCCGTGCGTGCGCCGGCGAGGATCGGAGGTTACCTTGGGGCCAGGGTACGTTTGGTGAGTTTTGAAGGCAGTCTAGAGCGTTGCACAGCCGAGGAATTGGCCGCGAACGGCCCCTGGCACCTCCTGCGTCCGTATCGAAGCCGAGTGCTGGCAGCGTGCATCATGCTTCTATGCACCGCCGGGCTCACTCTCTCGCTACCCAAGGTGCTCGGCAACACCATCGAAGCGCTAATCGGTCCGGATCCCGAGGGCCAGGTGCCACCTCTGGCGATGTGGATGATCGGCATCGCAATCGTTGGTGCCGGGACACGAATCGCGTCGCGAGTCTTGCTTTTCAACGCAGCTCGCATGGCGGAGTACGATCTGCGCTCCATCGTATTTCGTCACCTCTTGGGGCTTGACTCTGGCTACTACAGAGAGAACACCACCGGCGATGTCATGTCCCGCCTGACCAACGATGTGCAGACGGTGCGCGCGCTCTGGGGGCCCGGCCTGCTCAACATCGTCAATACCAGTTTTCTCGTCACTGTGGCCCTCGTGCTCATGCTGCAAGTCGACCCAGTTCTCACGGCCTGGGCACTCTTGCCGTACCCAAGCATGGTCATTCTTGGGCTTGGCTTCGGCAAGCGCATATACAAGAGCAGTCGGCAGGTACAGGCGCACTTGGGCGCGCTCTCCTCCTCGATTCAAGAGGATCTCACGGGCATTTCCATCATCAAGTCCTACAACCTCGAAGAGAACCGAGCCGAGAATTTCGCCAAGTCATCGACCGCACTTCTGCACCACAATATGGCTCTCACCAAAGTGCGCGGGCAACTCGTTCCAACCCTCGGGGCAGTGGCCGCCCTCGGCACCGTGGTGATGCTCTTTGTCGGCGGCCGACGGGTAATTGAGGGACACATCACCCTGGGCCAGCTCATCGAGTTCAATGCCTATCTAGCAGCGCTAGTGTGGCCGACCTTGGCCATGGGGTGGATGATTTCGCTACTGCAGCGCGGGCGGGCGTCCTGGGAGCGCCTTGCAGTCGTGCTAGAAACCAAGCCGCAAATCGCGGATGGTGAGAGCCCTGCTCTTGCCCCAGAGTCGACGCGAGGTGACGTTGAGATCCGTAATCTGAGCCTCAGTCTGGGAGAGCGGGAAATTCTCAGTGACATCAGCCTACGGCTGGCGCCAGGCACAACCACGGCCATCGTAGGCCGCACAGGATCGGGAAAGAGCACTCTCATCTCCGCACTTCCAAGGCTAAATGGCGTTTCCGACGGGCAGATTTTTCTCGACGGGCATGACATCAATACCCTCCCCCTTGAGAGTTTGCGTTCTCTCATCGGTTTCGCCCCCCAAGAGGCCTTTCTATTCTCCACCTCCATAGGCGAGAACATTCGCTTTGGCGTCGACCGTCGGCCTCTGCCGCCGAATACCGAGGCGGGCTATCAGGGGGCCATCGAAGAAGCGGCGAGGTACGCGGGGCTCTCGCGCGAGCTCATCGCATTGCCCGACGGCCTCGATACGGTCGTCGGCGAACGCGGCATTACACTATCAGGCGGACAGCGCCAACGAGTGGCGCTCGCTCGAGCCTTGGCCACCCAGCCCAAGGTTCTCGTGCTCGACGATTCGCTCTCGTCTGTCGATGCGGAGACCGAGAGAGAAATCCTCACCCACCTCGGCGAGCTGATGAAGGACCGCACCTCGATTATCCTCTCCCACAGGCTGGCTGCTGTGCGTAGCGCAGATCAGATTGCTGTGCTCGAAGGCGGCAAGCTCGTGGAGCTTGGCAAACACGAGGAGCTGCTTGCCAAGGCCGGAGTCTACGCGGAAATCTACGACACCCAACTGCGCGAGGGGGTGCTCGTTGAGTAGTCCAGCGAAGAACAAGTCCGCTCATCGAGACGAAGAGGTGCTCGGAAAGGCCTACGATAGTAGGCTCATGCTGAGGCTATGGCGCTACGTCAAACCTCACTGGGCCCTACTCTGCCTCGCCCTACTCCTCATCCCAGTCACGGTCGCGTTTGAGCTTGCCCAACCCTACTTGCTAAGCCTTGCGATCGATGTCTACATCGCTCATCAGATTACATCTGGGCTCGGCGACTTGGCCCTACTCTTTGTCAGCTTCGTACTAATGCAGGCGGTGTGCGCCTACGCCCAAATCTACGCGCTGCAACTCGTTGGACAGAGGTCCATGCACAGCTTGCGCATGGCGACCTATAGGCATGTTCTAACTCGGCGCCTAGCCTTCTTTGACCGAGTCCCCGTTGGCAGGCTCCTCACTCGAATGACAAACGATATTGAGAGCATCAACGAGATGTTCGCAAGTGGCGTTATCACGCTCATTGCCGATGTAATTCGGCTAATTGCGATCGTGTCCATGATGTTCTACCTCAACGTCACGCTCACTCTCATCACCTTCATCACACTACCGATTCTCGTCGTCTTGGTTGCCTACTCTAGAAAGCTCATGCGCACCTCGTATCGGCTTATTCGGGTCAAGTTGGCGGCAATAAACAGCCACGTACAAGAGCATCTAAGCGGCATCAAGGTCGTACAGCTCTTCTGCCGAGAACGCGCCACCGCCGCCAGCTACGAAGCTATCAACGCCGAGTACCGCGAGGCCTACACTGGATCAATCCGTGCCGACGCCAGCATGTACGCCATCGTCGAGGCCATCGGCGTTTGCTCGGCCGCTGCCATCGCCTGGCATTCAGGCGCTAGCATTGGTGAGGGTGCGATCACTGTGGGGCTCGTTGTCGCATTCATCGAATACGTAAATAAGTTCTTCATTCCCATCAAAGACTTCAGCGCCAAGTATGCAGTCATGCAGTCGGCGATGGCGGCCGCAGAGCGCATTGTCGGCCTACTCGACACGGAGGAAGACGATGCCCCCGTTCTCGAAAGCGCAAGCGATAGGCAGGGCGAAGACGACGCAAGCTACGCCATCGACTTCAATGAGGTCACCTTTGCTTATCGTATCGGCGAGCAAGTCTTGAATGGCCTGAATCTGACGGTGGAACCAGGACAGAAAATCGCCGTGGTTGGCTCTACTGGTTCAGGCAAATCCACCCTCATCAAGCTCTTGGCTAGGCTCTACGAGTGCGACTCCGGGCGAATTACGCTCGGTGGCAGGGACATACGCAGCATTCCCGCAGCAGACCTGCGGAAGCGCATTACTGTTGTCAACCAAGATGTATTTCTCTTTGCCGGCAGCATTCGAGACAACGTACGGCTGGGGCACCAGGGCGCGTCGGATGCAGAAGTCGACCAAGCCCTCGCGCAAATCGGCGCAGACAAGGTTATTGAGGACCTGGCCGATGGCGCCGATGCTCAGGTGGCCGACCGCGGTGAAAACCTCTCGGCTGGCGAACGCCAGCTCATTGCCTTTGCCCGCTCCCTGGTCCGCAACCCAGAGATTCTGATCCTCGATGAGGCCACAGCTCACGTCGACCCCAAGACCGAATCCATCATAGAAGCAGGCCTGGACACGCTTATGGAAGGGCGCACCACGCTGGTCATCGCCCACCGCCTCTCCACGATCCGCAATGCAGACAAGATCATCGTACTCGCCCATGGCATCGTCGAAGAAGAAGGAGGCTACGATGATCTCTTGGCTCGCGGCGGAGTCTTCGCTAAATTGGAACAGAGTTTCTCTAGAGACCACTAGGAGACTGGTGTTTTTCATACACTCTCCTAGAGAGGTACCTCGTGCCAGCACACTTCTACGTATCAATAGCCCAAGCCCCCGAGGAGCTGCGAGTACAAATCGCAGCTCAGCTCGGGCCCGTCCTTGCTGACAACGGCGAGCACTCAGAGGAGAGCACGCTATTTCTCTTCTGCCCCAAGGACGGTGAGGACCTCAGCGCCCTGCCCCCAGGTCCAGCACGGCTGGCCGTCGCACAGAGTAGCCGCGCCGGCAACCTAGCTGACGCGATGGTTAGCGGATTGGTGCACGGCTGGATTACGCCCGAGCACATCGCCACAAACCTCATGCGGACATGCGTGGCGACGTGGGAGCGCTTCCAATCGCAAAGTAAGCGAGAGAACCGCCCGCATGGACGCGCGCCAACCCATAGTGACGATCGCGCACTCCTTGGCCTCATGGTCAACTCCATGGCCGACGGCCTCATCATGACTGAGCGCAAGCGCGCCGAGGTTCTCGTCAATCCGGCGGCGCGAGAGCTACTCGCGATCGATGCAGAGGTCGAGGTCACCCGGAGCTACCTCCAAGAGCGGCTGGGCTTCTACCCCTTCGACCTAGTTGCCGCCAACCCGGAGAGTTCGGTGCTTCTGCGCGAGGAACTGAGCATCGGCGAGAGGCGACTGCACTCAATAGTCTCTCCGGTTCGCGACCATGACGGGACGCTCATCGGTGTCGTCGTCGTGCTTCGAGATTTTACAGAGAGCCACTCCTTGGCCCATCGGCAGGAAGAGTTCGTCTCCATCGTCTCCCACGAACTTCGCTCGCCCCTCACATCGATAAGTGGCGCTCTCGACATTGCGCTCAGCGACTACGCGGGCCGGCTCAACGACAAGCAGCGGCAGTACTTAACGCTGGCAAGAGAATCCTGCAGTGCCCTGAACCATGTCGTCGACGACTTGCTGGACGTCGCGCGCCCTGACAGCGCTAGCCTGACAGTTCACTTTGGCCCAGTTGACCTGAGCGAGCTAACGAGCCTGGCTGTCTCTCAGTATAGAGGCTCTGCAGAAGCCAAGATGATCGACTTGAAGCTAACCTGCGGAGCCGGCGATCTTCGCATTGCCGGCGACCCCGACCGTCTCACTCAGGTTCTCAATAACCTGCTCTCAAACGCCGTCAAGTTTACCCCCCGCGGTGGCACCATTGAAGTCGAGGCTTTCGGCCCGTCAGTTAGCTCAACTCATGTCGGCGTCTCTGTTTACAACAACGGGGCAGCCATCGCCGAGGAGGCCAAAGAGCGCATCTTCGACAAGTTCGAGCAAGTTAGGAATTCTTCTACACGGCTAGTAGGCGGCAGCGGACTTGGCCTGGCGATCTCGCGATCTATCATAGAAGCCCACGGCGGACGTATTTGGGTAGAGCCGAGAAATGAGGGCGCCAAATTCGTCTTCACCCTGCCCGCGACGCTGGAGAACAGCCCGCCCCCACCACCAGCAGCTGGCGAGTTCGACGGCACTCATGAAATCGTCGCGAAAAGCGGCAAGAGCGTGCTCCTCGTGGATGCGGAGCCCCACTCAAGCCTGATTCTCAAAGGCATTCTCATGTCTTTGGGCCACGAGGTAGCGGTGGCAAGCGATCCGGATGCCGGCCTCGCAATTGCTCGCACGGGCCACCCCGTGCTCATCGTGGTGCATGCCTCACCGTCACATTGGGATCCTCACGCCCTACTCGAAATCCTCAAGCACGATGCGGATACGCGCCAAGGCTCGGTGCTCGTCCTAGGGCATGGCGATCTTTCGGACCTGCGATTGGCCTGCTCTAGCGTGATTCCTCTGCCAGTGGATCCGCAAGCCTTCCACAAGGAGTGTGGCAGGCTCATAGAAGAGTCGGTCGCAGAGTCGGGTAATAGAGTCCTGGTGGTCGACGACGATCCTGCCATTCGCACCATCTGTGCAGAGGTTATGCGGCAGGCTGGCATGAGCGTGCGCGTCGTGGGCGACGGACTGATCGCCGTCACCGAAGCTCGGAAGTTTCGTCCTGACCTCATCATTCTCGATGTGATGATGCCCGAGCAAGATGGATTTGAAACCGCCGCACAGCTCAAGGCGGACGCCACGACAGCGCTCACTCCAATCATATTTCTTTCCGCCCTCGGCGAGACCAGTGACAAGATCAAAGCCTTCAATGTCGGTGCAGAGGACTACATACAGAAGCCCTTTGTGGCAGCAGAACTCGTAGCGAGAGCCCGCAAAGCGCTGGATCGAAGCGACCGTGATCTGGGCGCTTCTCCAACGACGCAGCTGCCAGGCGGTGGCGCGATAGAGGCCGAGTTCACAACCCGCCTCTGCGACCCCAAGGCAGCCTTCTGCTACCTCGATTTGGACAACCTCAAGGCGTACAACGACTACTACAGCTACGCCAAAGCGGACAGCATCATTCGGCAGACGGGCACTCTCATCCGCGACGTACTCCTGCAGGTCGGAAACCACGACGACTTCATCGGCCACATCGCCGGCGACGACTTTGTCTTTGCCACAACCGTCGAGAAAGTTGATGAGTTTTGCATCGCCCTGTGCAGCGCTTTCGATCGCCTGGTGCCTCTCTACTACGATCGCAAGGATCGCGATGCCGGATTCATCGAAACCAAGGATCGCTACGATGAGATGCGACGCTTCCCGCTCATGAGCGTATCGATTGCGGCCATCACCAACGCTGAGACGTCTCTCGTGACGTATTCCCAGCTGGCGACAGCGAGCGCTACAGGCAAGAACCTCGCCAAGGCAGTGCCAGGTTCCTGCTACATACGCGACGAAGAACTCATCTGGCAAGCCCGCAGCTAGACCGCCGAGCGTAAACAATGATCGGTCTGATGGTCCTGCTTTCCCGATTGGAGCGTTGCTCATTTCGTCATTTGACCCAGCAAAATCCTCATTCGCGCCTTGCACTCGAAAAACCAGAACTCACCATCCTCGGTCATTCTTTTCGCTCGACGGTCTAGGCGGGACTTCGCACGAAGGACCTAGAATCCCAGCTCTATGCCCAGGGCTTGGGCAGCCGTGACGAGTGGGCCATCGGGGCGAACCCGCTTGAGCTTGGCAACCGCTTGTTCCATCGCGACGTCTACGATTTCACCTCCGCGATATGCCGCTACCCGCCCATATTGTCCAGCCGCCAGCAACTCTACTGCGGCCACGCCAAATCGAGTTGCCAGGAGGCGATCGAATGCCGAGGGGGTTCCCCCGCGCTGAACGTGGCCAAGCACAGTGGTCCGAACATCGAAAGGCGTCTGTGCCTCGATGAGTCGTGCAAGGTGGTCTCCAGCGCCCCCGAGCCTCGCCTGCTGTGTCGCATCTGCTTGTTGTCTGGTCGAAAATTCGCCACCACGAGGCTTGGCTCCCTCCGCGACAACAACGATTGAGAATGACGTGTCCGATTTATGCCGACGTCGCAACGTAGCGATGACTTTCTCTACATCGTAGTCCACCTCGGGAATCAGGATTGCCTCGGCCCCTGCAGACATGCCAGCGTTCATTGCGATCCATCCTGCGTACCGCCCCATGACTTCGCAGATCATGATCCTGTCGTGGCTCTCTGCCGTGCTGTGCAGACGATCAATGGCATCAACCGCAATGTTCACAGCAGTCTGATATCCAATGGTGTACTCGGTAGCCTCGAGGTCATTGTCGATGGTCTTGGGTATGCCAACGACCTCGACTCCCAGCGCCATCATCTGGTGTGCGATCGCCTGGGTGCCGTCCCCGCCGACGACGATGAGCCCCTCGATGCCCAAATCTCTGTAGTTCTCGGCGCACTTCTCGGACACGTCGACAACCGTCTCTTCATTGTTTGCGTCGACTATTGGATATGCAAAGGGGTTGGCCCGATTGGAGGACCCGAGAATTGTGCCACCACGGTCGAGAAGGCCTCGCACAGCGCGCACGGGCAAAGGCATCGTATCGCACTCGTAGAGCCCCTTGAACGCATCACAAATGCCCACCACCTCGAATCCATGGCTTATGGTGGCGTGCTTCACCACGGCTCGAATGGCGGCATTTAGACCTGGGCAGTCTCCGCCGCCCGTCAGGATTCCGATGCGTCTTCTCATACCTATGACAGTAGGCGAAAGGCCAGGTAGGCGACAAGGTGGCCCGAAAGAAACGAGAGGCACTCTTTCCCTTTGACTCGCTCTCGTCAGACGGAGTATCTAGCCCCATGCCAAGCCTCGACGGTCTCAAAGTTGTTCAATCCAAGATTCACGGTTACGGGATCGTGGCGCTTCGCCCATTCAGGACAGGCGATGTGCTCGTCTTCGGCGACGGCGTGCTCTACCACGAGGACCAGGAGTTCG
Organism: Myxococcales bacterium; assembly: GCA_024222395.1. GTDB lineage: Bacteria > Myxococcota_A > Polyangia > Haliangiales > Haliangiaceae > NORP324. The sequence goes on along the minus strand of JAAEPE010000045.1, from coordinate 1,103 downwards.
ATGACACCTACAGCCTTGTCTATTCGGACGCCGAAGATGCGAAGGAAGCCCCTGATCGCTACTTTGACCTGATCGATCAGACTCGCTGGATCAATCACGCGTGCGGCCCAAACACCGAAGTCTCCACAGACCTCGATGCCAAGACCGGCCAGCCTCACGCATGGTGGACCGCACTTCGCGACATCGAGGTTGGTGAAGAGCTCACCTACGACTACGCCTTCTCTGGCCACCTTGCAGAGCCTTGCAATTGCAACAATAGCGCGTGCATTGGGCTCATCGTTGATCCGGCTGAGATCTCCGACGTGCCGGCAAAGCTGCAACCACTCATCAAGTCAGACCGCCTCGACGAGCGCCGCGCTCAGACCGAGCTCTCGGAACTCGCGTAGTCTGCGAGTTCAGTCCCGGCGTTCAGAGCGGGCTTCACACCAACGGAAGACTTCGCGGGGCGATGCCCGTGAGCGCAAGAAGAGCACCGGCCACCGCTCCGGCAATCGGTGGCGTTGCCGGCTCTCCCACGGCGCCATGTGCATCGCCCGAGAAGACAATGATTGCCTCTACCTCTGGCATCTCATTCATGCGCACAACCCGGTAGCGGTCGAAAACGCCATGAGCGTGCCCTTCGGCAAGTGCCCGCCCCCACCCGGCCCTCTCTGCTGCCATCTCCATGACTTTGCGGAGCCTCGGACTGCCTTCGATCTCGTTGCTATCACTGAGACGAGAGATTTGGGTGTCGAGGCGAAACTCCAACGGGTCTCGCCCAGCAGCCTTGGCGGCCTCATTCATGAAGCCGTCCACAACGAAGCCGTTCTGTGAGTGCCCGACCGAACGCCAGAACCACGTAGTCTTCTCCTTTGTAGAGCACGGCGTTTTTTTGCTTCACGGCCGACCAGGTCATAGCGTCTACCTTTTCCTCCACGGGCGCGCTCTTGTGTGGCACGTTCTTGCGCGGCACGCTCTTGTACAGAGTATTCTTCTTGCGCTCGCTCTTTTCGCGTCATCGGTATCACCCCATCTATCTCAACGTACGCAATCTCCGAGCTACTCACTTTGGCATCTGATGGCCGCTGCTGCTCTTCTACAGGCAGACCGCTGGGCAAGTAGGG
>JAAEPE010000044.1 GCA_024222395.1 Myxococcales bacterium | reverse complement strand
TACAGCGTTCGCTCGATGCAGACTTCGCCCGCAGCAGTTTGATACCGGCCTATGCTTCGAACAGCGCGGCGATACACCACTCCACCGACCTCCACAGCTTCAGCGTCAATGTCTCCCCGGGCGAGCTCCTCGCCAAGAAGCTCGCGCTCCACGCTCATGATGCGCTTGTGGAGTTCCTCCTCAAACGCTCCGAAGTCTGCAACCGGCTTCCGTTGCTTGCGCCGCTTGTCCATGAAGTCATGCAAGCTATCAAGCGCACTTTGGGGAGAATCAGTCGAGTGTGGAGGGAATGCGATGTGAAGGGACGTTGCGCTCGATGCCATGCCCTTCTAACCGACGAGATCACACCGAAATTCCCAGAAGAGAACTGTCACAGTCAGATCTACACCCAATTGTTTGCAGTGCTTCAGGGCCGATCGTGTGAGTGCCGCCGGTAATGGGCGACAGAATGGCGCCCATCTTGGTTTCGATCACCACATTGGCGGTCTTTGTCGCGTTTACGTTGGAAATCGCAAAAGCGTACTGCCGAGGCTGAAACGCATTGGTATCGACCGAACAATAGACGCAGCCAACGGATGACCTGTCCATCGCGATAGAGCAACGTTGTCTGTGCCGTCGTCACAATAGTCGAGTGCGCCTGGGTGCACCGTAGAGTCTCTATCGTTGCAATCTACGGCCGTTATCGTTGTCGGGTGGGCCAGCATCGTAGACGATGGGGCCGTTTCTGGTGCCGTCGATACTCGTGCCACAGGAGGTGAAGAGGACCGATGAGACAACGAGTGTGAGCGCATTACCAAGCTTCATGTGAGTTCTCCTTTGGCTGTGATGGGGCACGGCCGTAATCTGAGTGGCATCGGCAACGACCATAGAGCATCGGGGCTGCGCTGGCCTGTTCAAAATGCCATATAGGCTGTGCTGCTCTGCTTGGGCTACGGTATGTCCTCTCAATCAAGCATCTTTGACGTGCGGCCCCTGGTCCTGAGCGCCAACGATGACCCCTGCTGGAGCCTGTACGAGCTCGATAAGCACGCCCGCTCCACCGTATGGGAACTCTTCCGAAGAGCGGGGGTGAATGAAGCAGACGTCGTGTCCCGAGGCGCCCTTGCGAATTCCGCCGGATGTGAATCGCATACCCTTGGCTGTGAGCCACTCAACGGCATTGGCGAGCTCATCGACCCAGAGCCCGATGTGATTTAGCGCCGGCACATGCACCTTGGGGCGGGCATCGGGATCGATAGGCTGCATGAGGTCAATCTCGACTCTACCGAGGCCGGTGCCAGTGACGAGGATGTCCTCATCGACATTCTCCTTCTCGCTCTGGTAGTCGCCGACCTTTTCGACACCGAGTAGATCGCACCAGAGAGTTGTGAGCTCACTCTTGTCTGTGCTGCCGATGGCGATTTGTTGTACGCCGAGAATCTTGAATGGGCGACTATCCATAGCAAGGAGCATCGCGGATGCGAGGCCTCTAGCGCAAATAGGTGGCCCCCCCTAGTTGCTTCTTGTATGCTGTGGAAAGGGCGTCAGCGACGTCGGGCGGCATGTGCGATGCGGCAATCCTATTCTCTATTGCCTCTTCGAGCTGGCTGGGGCTGTAGTTGAGATAGCTCAGAACTTCGCTGATGGTCTCGCCGTCGAAAATGTCTTCAAACTGATAGCCGCCGGAGTGCATGGAGATGTGTACTGTGTTGGTGTCGCCAAAGAGATTGTGCAGGTCCCCCAGGATTTCTTGGTATGCGCCAACCAGAAAGAAGCCCAAATAGTAGGGCTTGCCTTCTTCGGGGGTGTGCAATTCGAGCACGTTCTTCGAACCGCGCTGATCCGCAAAACGATCGATGCGGCCGTCAGAGTCACAGGTGATGTCAGCTAGGATTGCTCGCCTGGTCGGTTCTTCGCCTAGCCGATGAATTGGCAGTATAGGGAAGATCTGATCAACCGCCCACGAGTCAGGCAGGCTCTGAAACAGCGAGAAATTCAAGACAAAGGTGTCGCAGAGAAGTCGCTCAAGTTCTGCGAGCTCATCGTAATCTTCCCCACGCTCACGCACAAGACGCAGGATGCGGGCGCAGCTAGCCCAATACAATTCGTCTCCGCGGACTCGCTCCTCTAGACTCAAATGTCCGAGGCCGAAGAGCTCGCGTACCTGATCTCGAAACGCTAGTATGTCGTGGTACGACTCGATTACGTTGCTCTTCTCGATACTTTGGAAGGCTTGGAGAAAATTCCTGATTAGCGGTTCTGATAGCTCGTTCTCGGTGAATTGAACGTCTTCCCCGAAAGCCTTCGAAACCTCGAGAACCGGAACTACCAAGACCGAATGATATGCGGAGATCGCACGTCCCGACTCGGAGACTAGGTTCGGATGGGCAACTCCCGCCTGCTCGCACACCATCATCACTTCATGTACGACGTCATTGGCGTACTCCTGCATGCTGTAGTTCGTGGAGCAGGCCGAGTCGGTCTTGGACCCATCGTAGTCGACGCCCAAGCCTCCGCCAACATCGAGATGATCGAGCCCACTGCATCCGAGTTTGCGAAGCTCCGAGTAGAGCACTGCTGCTTCGCGAAGTGCTTTCTTGATGGAGCGTATGGCCGAAACCTGCGAGCCTAGATGAAAGTGCATGAGGTGGAGGTTGTCTAGCTGCCCCCAACTGCGAAGCACTTCTGTCGCCTCCAGTACCTCGGTCGCAGTGAGACCAAACTTGCTTCTGTCGCCACCTGAAAGTTGCCACTTGCCAGCACCTGGCGTCGAAATGCGGACACGAATGCCATAGGAAGCGGGGATTCCGAGTTCTTCGCTAATCCGGTGTATGCGATGCAGCTCGCTGGGCTTCTCGACAACCAGGATGACGGTAGCGCCGAGCAATCCGCCTAGGAGTGCCATCTCCACGTAGTCGTCGTCTTTGTAACCGTTGCAGACGATAAGCGCATCTGGGTCTTTGTGCACGGCGAGAATCGCCATGAGTTCCGCCTTCGATCCAGCTTCGAGCCCGTAGTGAAAGGGGCGACCAAAGTGCACGATTTCTTCGACGACCGTGCGCGCTTGGTTGACCTTAATCGGGAAGACGCCGCGATAGGAGCCCTGATACGAGCAGTCCGATATGGCGGAGGAAAATGCTTGATTGAGTTCCTCGATGCGGGTGCGAAGGATGTCGGAAAATCGCAGAAGGATGGGGGCCCGGTAGCCTCGATTTCGGAGGTCCTCCACGACCTCGTGGAGGTCGGCTGTGGCATTGGAATTTGCCCGGGTTGCGACTTGCACGTTGCCCGCGGCGTTGATCGAAAAGTGCCCGCGTCCCCAGCGCTCGATGCCGTAGCAGTCAGCTGAGTCCTGGTTGGACCAGGCCCGCTTCTCTCCTCCCCTGTCGCCTTCCCTCGTCATTCTGAATTGCCGAATTACACCATGAAATCAGTAGGTTCAATCAATTTCGAATCTCGACCCCCGAATCTGTCACATAGCGCTCTCCAGATCGCTAAACTAACGCCCCTCAGATGTCCGAAGTGGTCAAAGAAGGCAGCGCCTCCGCCAAAATCGTGGAAGAAGAGGTATCCCTGCACGAACAGGTACAGGAACGTGTGCGGCAGGGAGCCACAAAACGGGTTGAACACCTCGATGCCAGCGGTCTGGACCGAGATCTCATCGAACTGCGCGACGCAATTGCCGAGGCGAAGCCGGAGGATCTTGCACCGCTGGTGGAGCAGATGACCCGCCTTGCTGCTATTCGGGGCAGGCTCGGCAAGGGCAAAGATTTGCCCATCGACATGAGCTCACCCTACTTCGCTCATATGGTTCTCAAAGAAGGCAAGAAAGTAAGAGATGTTCTTATAGGAAAGCGCGGCTTCATTGATCGCCAGAGCAACGTGCAGATAGTCGATTGGCGGAACGCTCCCATCTCGCAGGTCTATTATCGATACGATGAGGGAGACGACTACGATGAGGAGGTCCAGGGGCTCGAACTCTCCGGCATTGTCGAACTCAAGCGCAACGTTTCTATTCAGCACGGTAACCTCCGGCGAATCGGTACCCTCCAAGGCACCTTCATCCGAGACCGAGAAGGGCAGTGGCACGAAGCTTCTGGCGATTCAGCACCGGTCTTGCAGGGGGGAAGCGGCAAGGCAGTTCGAGCTCCGAAGAAGCCAACGGTTTCCAAGCACGGTGGAAAGGGAGACCCTAGGGGCAGTCAGAACAAGGCTTCAGGGGCGCTTGGAGTGCATGGAGTCGGTCCGGAGAAGGCAGATAAGCACCTTCCCGAGATTGCCGCTCTCATCGACAAAGAGCAGTTCGACCTGATTAGCCAGCCTGAGAGCGGCATGGTGGTTATCCAAGGTGGCGCGGGCTCCGGCAAGACGACTGTTGCATTGCACCGCGTCGCTTTCCTGAATTTTGCGGATAGGCAGAGATTCAAACCGAGCAAGATGCTCTTTGTGGTGCCGTCAAAAGCGCTCGTTCGCTATGTCGATGCAGTGCTTCCCTCGCTGGGTGTGCGCGGTGTTCCCGTTATGACGTATACGGATTGGGCTAGCCGCACTCGCAAGCGCCTCTTGCGCGGTACCAAGGGCAAGTACAACCACGATACGCCAGACAATGTCGTGCGAGTAAAGAAGCATCCTGCGCTTCTCTCTGCATTGGAGAGGTACGTCGCGGGACAAGTCGCCGAGGCCGAGGAGGAATTTTCCGATCTTGGCGCGGGTGAAGAGAAGGTTATCGAGGAGTGGCAAAGGCTGCATCGCAAGGCGCTTGTTCCGCGATTACGCAGTCTCTACAAGTGGCTGCGAAGCGCACGACTATCATCGGAAACGCGCTTCGCTGCTGAAAACCGCATCAAGGGGCTTGGGGTGCGCGCGAACGACTCCATCGAGGACTGGGCCGATGTGATGACTGACTTCACGCGGCTATGGGCGGCCTTTGAGAACACCGATGTGAGTCGGAGGGCCGTGGAGGCAACTGTACGCTGGTGCACCGCACAGGACCTCGAGAGCCCGATCGAAGAAGAGGAAGATGAGGGGCCAAGGGTAAGTGACCTAGACGGTCGCACCTTGGACGAGGCGTCCCAGGCAGGTCTCTTTGACACCGAAGATGATCCGATTCTCTTGCGGCTTATTCAGCTCAAGCGAGGCTCGCTTTCGAGTCGCAAGACCTCAGCCATTAGCTACTCCCATGTGGCTATCGATGAGGCGCAAGACCGCTCGGCCATTGAAGTGAAGGTTCTCCTCGATGCTACCGAGAGCGAAGGACCAAATTCTGAAGACAAGTCCGTCACCATCGCTGGTGATACCGCGCAACGAATCGTTTTCGATAACGACTTTGGTGGTTGGGAACAACTCTTGCGCCAGACCGGTAACAAGAGCGTCACCGTGAGCCCGCTCAAACTAAGTTACCGCTCCACAGCAGAGGTCATGGCCCTAGCTCGCGAGGTCTTGGGCCCCGAGCTTGCTCCCAAAGAAGATCTGATCGCTCGCTCTGGTGCGCCAGTTGAGCTTCATCAGTTTGGCGACGCGGGCGAAGCTGTGGCGTTCCTAGGCGACGCCTTGCGAGCGCTAGTTCTCTCCGAGCCCGCCGCCTCTGTCGTAGTTCTCACGAGATACCCGGAGCAGGCAGACGTTTATTACAACGGTCTACGCCGTGCTGAGGTGCCTCGTCTGCGCCGAGTCCAGCGCGATGAGTTCAGCTTTGAGCCGGGAATCGACGTAACTGATGCCAGACAGGTCAAAGGGCTGGAGTTCGATTACGTCATCATGGTCGATGTGAACACCAACACCTATCCCGAGACCGATGAGTGTCGCCACCTCATGCACATAGCGGCAACACGCGCTGCCTACCAACTGTGGTTGGTTTCCACCGCCGAGCCTTCTCACTTGCTTCCCGAGTCACTCCGCGACTTCTAGGGCTTATGCCTAAGTTCGACCCCGCCTCGATCATCGCAAGGGAGCTCTCGCTGCCTGAGGCTGGCGTGGCCGTCGTTGTCCTGCTATTGGCCGATGGCAATACGGTTCCTTTCATAGCTCGCTACCGCAAGGAGGCCTCAGGAGGTCTCGACGAGGTGCAAATTCGGACGATTGAGGAGAGGCGTCTCTACTTGCTCGAACTGCAGCATCGTCGAGAGGCGATATTGGGTGCCATCGATGAGCAGGGCAAGCTCACCGAAGCGTTGCGAGCCAAGATCTGTGCGGCTCAGACCAAAGCGGAGCTCGAAGATCTATACCTGCCCTACAAGAAGAAGCGGCGAACTAGAGCGATGATTGCGAAAGAGCGAGGCCTTGAGCCGCTGGCTCAGGTCATCCTCTCCCAACCGATGGAGGGTAGCCCTCGAAAGTCCGCGGCATCCTTTGTGGATGCATCGAAGGATGTGCCCGATACGGACGCTGCCTTGGCAGGGGCTCGCGACATCATAGCCGAGGTGGTGTCCGAAGACTCTCGGGTTCGATCTTTGGTTCGCAGGGAATTTTCTGAGAAGGGGCTGCTGGTCTCGAGCAAGGCGCGCAGCGTGGGCGAGACGCCCACCAAGTTCGAGCAGTATTACGAATTCTCTGAGAAGGCCAAGACGATTCCTTCGCACCGCTTTCTGGCGATTCGACGAGGCGAGGCTGAGAAGGTACTCCGGGCCAAGGTTGAGGTCGACCTAGAGAGGCTAGGAAGGGGGCTCGAGCGCATCTCCAAGGTATCTGAGCGCTCTCGCTTTCGTGACCACTACAGAGAGGCCATCGCCGACAGCTGCAAGCGGCTCTTAGGGCCGAGCGTCGAGAGTGAAGTTCGCATCGATTTGAAGATGCGCTCCGACTTGGCCGCCATCGACGTCTTTGCTGAGAACTTGCGCAATCTGCTGCTCGCTGCGCCGCTTGGTGGCAAGGCGGTGATTGGCATTGACCCGGGATTGCGCACGGGTTGCAAGTGCGTCGCAGTGGATGCAACTGGCGATTACCTAGCAACGACGACAATCAACTTGGTGCGCGGTGACGAAGCCCGAGCCCAGAAAGACCTGCTCGCGCTTATACGCAAGCACCCACCGGAGGTTATTGCCGTGGGCAATGGCACGGGTGGCCGTGAGCATCCACCGGCCGCGTGACAAAGCGGGGAAAAGTGCCTTGTACGAGCACATCAAAGACAGGCTCTCCCGCATCGTCAATTGCCGGTGCCAGATAGATGTAGTCGGCGATATGGTTTGCGTAGACCGAGGCCTCCGCTGCAACCCTCTCGCTTGCGTAGTTGCTCGTCACAGACGCCGAAT
>JAAEPE010000043.1 GCA_024222395.1 Myxococcales bacterium | reverse complement strand
TTTTCTTCACGTCGGCCGTCTTTGGCATCGTAATGCTACGGCTCATGAATCTACGGGACCTCTCCAGACTATGGTACACCAGCTTCCCCTTCTCGTCTTTCTTCTCGTCCTTCTTCTCGTCCGAGCTTTCGACAGAGATACTGAGCTTCCCATCTTTGGCCTTCACATGCACATCCTCCTTGTTGACCCCGGGAAGGTCAGCTTTGATCATGAAGGATGCCTCGTCCTCGACCACATCCAGCGGAAGGGACCTCATTTCGGGCGTCTTGCCAGAAGCGACATGCCACCCCATTGGGGTCAAGTCGGAGTAGAGCGGGCGGAACAGATCCTCCGTATTGAACAGCGTAAGGCTCATTTCTGATCTTGAACGTGTACGTGTACGTGCAACTTGTTTGCAATGTAATTTCAGTCTGGCGAGGTCAACGCGAGCGTCGAGCTTTATAGAATTTTGCTGACGTGGATTTCCAGAAGCATCGAGAAGGTTCGCCGGCGACGGGTTCCAGCAGCAGTCGCCCGAATCCTAAACGATGACAACTATCACTTGAACAGAGATGAAAGCTGCACGAGCACAATGACGCACACGGGCATCAAATCGCCGATGTGGTTGTTTGCAGCTGCAGACACCCACGAACAGCCCGCGGGCCCGGAGTTCTTTCAGTCGAGTCGCTAGGGAGCGTCGTCCGGAGACGTAAAGCAGATAAAGCACCGGCAAGGGAAAGATATACGGATAGCAGGACAAAATGCGGAGCAAACGCTTGGTACGATTGCGCGTGCGACGCGTACCGCGTCCAATCGCTTCAAATTCTCATCTCTCACATCTCTCTCATCTCTCTCGTCTCTTCCTCACGCAGAGCACGGGGGCGAGT
>JAAEPE010000042.1 GCA_024222395.1 Myxococcales bacterium | reverse complement strand
TCCTCTGCCGCTGGCCCCCTCGGTCGCAGCGACCCCGCTGGGCTCGCGCGAGGGCGGCGGGACCGCCCGCTCGGTCTCAACGTCCCCAGCGGCGCGTGGCTCCGTGACAAAGTCCGCGGTACCTACTCCTGCCTCGCCCCCCGTCTCTGCGGCAGCCTCGAGCTCGTCGACGCGGGCCCGCAGGTTCTCAGCGATCGTGGCCCCCAGCTCGAGGTTGGTCGTCAGGCGGTCGATCCATGCCAACAGGCCGTCGATCCACGCCCACAAGTTGTCGACGTCGACGTCCGCGCGGCTCCCCGCCAAGGCCTCCTCGGCACGGAATCTGCGCGCCCGCTCGTACTCGCACGCCTGGCTCTTCCCTTGGGCGAGCCTCTCGGCCATCCTCTGTCGCCGTGCCGTCTCCTGCCGGCGAGTCGCCTCCTCTTCGTAAGCCTGGCGCCACGCTTCGGCTCCCTCGGCGGCGCGAGACCGCGCGGCCTCCAGAGCAGTGCACCGCGACCGGGCCTCGGCCAGCTTCTCCACGGCGTCGAGCGCCTCGGTCGCCCAAAGCTGCAGGTTGGTGCCTTTCTCGGCCAGCTCAGCCTCCATGCGGCGATGTCGGAACTCTGCGCCCAACGCGCAGCAGGCCAACCAGCCAGCAACCAGCCAGCTGAAGCGCAGCGGGTCGAAGCTCAGCGCTGCCTCGCCGGGCCCGTAGGTGCCCGCTTTGATCGTCGGGTGGCTGTAAGTGCGGTAAGAGCGTTCATCTTACATAATCTTAGTTAAGCCATAGAACGTACACTTGTTGATCGCGCATCTCATGTGTGCATATGCAATACTTATGGTGTTTGTAAGTGTAGATGTAAGTAATATACTAAGTTAGATATCTCTGCTAAGTCGATGGGGCTGAACATATTCGTGTTTTTGCTAATCATTTGCGTATTTTTTATTCTTAACTTTTTTGAAATCCATTGAATTTCCGTTGTTGTTGTTGTTCAGTTGTTCAGGACCGAGGCGCCGCAGGTACTTGCTGTACCTCGCGGCCGCGGCGCTGCGGGCTGCGCGCATGCCCGCGGGGAGGGGGGAGGGAAGGAGGAAAATGTTTATCCATGTGTCTTCGGCCCTCCCTTATCCCCCCTTTCCTTAGGCGGCGCACCGCCTTCTCCTCCGTCGCCTCGTCCTCCGTCGGCGGTAATCCGCCTTCTCCCCCCCCCATGGCGGCAATCCGCCTTCTCCCCCTCCGTGGCGGCAAACCGCCCTTCTGGCGGCAAACCGCTTTCTCCTCCTCTGGCGGCAAACCGCCTACCCCTTCTGGCGGCAAACCGCCTTCTCCTCCTCTGGCGGCAAACCGCCTACCCCTTCTGGGGGCAAACCGCCTACTCCTCCTCTGGCGGCAAACCGCCTTCTCCTCCTCATGGCGGGAAACCGCTTCTTCCCAACCGCCCTATCGGCGGCTTGCTTTGCCGCCTCCTTCCACCCCCTCGGCGGCAAGCCGCCCACCCCTTTCCCCCCTCCCCTCCCTGGCCTCTCCTTGACCCACCCTCCCCCATAGCTCTCTTCTTCCCCCCCGCGCACCCTTCGGCACCCCCTCCCCCGCCCCCCCTTCGACACCCTCTCCCCCCTGCGCCCCCCCTCACCCAGGAGGAGGAGGAGGAGGAGGGAGAGGAGGAAGAGGAGAAGGAGGAGGAGGAGGAGGGGGAGTAGGGGGAGGAGGGGGAAGGGAGGAGGAGGAGGAGGAGGGGGAGGAGGAGGAGGAGGAGCAGGAAGAGCAGGAGTAGGATATGTCCGTCGCACGCGCGTTGGCTCGATCCGTTTTTGGCGAGCCCTCCTCCGAGGGCTTCGGGCGGCGTGCGCGCGCGGGGAGTCGCGCACTCCGCTCGGCGCGCTGTCTCGCCGCATCGCTGCCATGGAGGGCATCCTTCGAGGCCGCCTGGAGGAGGCGCGGGCGGCGTTCGTAGCGCGCGGCAGTGCGACGGAGCACCTTCCTGCCTGCATCCAGGCGGCGACGTCCCAGCGCTGGTCGCAGCTCCAGAGTGCGCAGTTTGCTGCTTTGGGCGGCGGCGTGGGGTGGGCGCAGTCCGAGCTGGGAGACTTCTTGCAGGCTCTGTCGTCGGGCAGCCTGCAGGGGAGGAAGCTCCAGAACTACGAGGGGTTCATTGAATTTCTGACGCCTCAGTTGTGGGAGTTCGTGCTCTCGCCGCATTCGGGCTTCACTGCCAAGATGGCGGCGTTCTCAGAGCACCTCGGGGCGCTTGGCCTGAGGCATCCGAGCTGCCCGACGGCCGCCAATATGGCAGCATTCTTGTTGCTGGTGTGCAAGCAGACAGGCGTGGAGACGGGCGAGATCACGAGGGAGCTGTTGCAGTCATATCTGGCCACAGTGAAATCCTCGTTCAAGAATCTCGTGGCGACGATGCCGCCGCCCAGGGATGGCATCCAGGCTCTCCCCATCACGCCTGGGAGGCTCCAGTCTCAGTACCCCATCACGTACGTCGACGCCTTCCCGCCAGGTGTTGGAGCGACGGCGCCGCAGATAAATCCCGTCGAGATGGTGACGATTGCGAAGCTGATTAATCTCCGTGCAGGGAAGAAGAGCGGCCACCTCGCGCTGCCCGCGCCTGCGCCCGCCCGCGGCGGGCTGCAGCCATCCCACGGCCCAGGCGGCGGCTCTCCTCAGCAGCACCTCCCCATCGCGGCGGCCGATTCGTTCTCTGGGCGCTGGCCGACGGCTCCACGGGGAATAACAGAACGCATTCCCCCGCGGGACACCTGGTATTGGGTCGAGGGGTGGGTTCCTGGATCGGCGCGGGGTACGTTTCTGGATGCCTGGATGGAGGGCGTGTTGTGAAATATTCCCCCCCCCATCCCCCTAGGGGGATGGGGGGGGGAATATTTTCGTTCGGCGGTGATCCGCCTGATTTCAGGTGGGGCTTTCGCGCAGCGGCGGCCGCTGGCCCAACCCAGCCACCCAGCTGATCGACCGCTCGCAGACGCAGCAGCCGCAGGAGCCGTTGCAAGAACGAGCAGGTTCGAACCACCAGCTTTCGATGGCGGCGGGGAGTTCGGATGCGCCGTCGACGCAGCAACTGGCGGCACACGATGGCGGCAAACCCGCCGACTGTCAGCCGTTATCGAGCACCGCCGCCGCCCAAACGGCCTCGATCAGCAAGAGCCGCGCGGCGAAGAAGCAGAAGAAGCATGAGCTGCCGATCGAGCTCGACTCCGACTCCGACTTCGGCATCGTCGCCGTGACGCCGCCGCCCAAGGCTGAGAAGGTCGGCATCGCCGCAGGCTCTCTGAAGAAGACCCCGACGGAGGCGGCTCTGGCCATGGTCGCGGCCATGGATAAGAGGACGAAGGCGGTCAAGACGAAAAAGAACGCCGAGGCGGTGAAGGCCCCCACGCTTGCCACGGGCAATGCTGCTAAGAAGACGACGCCGCCTGGCAATGACAACGCGGCAAAGAAGACGACGCCGCCTGCCACGGGCAACGTGGCTAAGAAGACGCCGCTCCCCACGGGCAAGAAGACGGACGGCGCGGCTGGGAAGGACAAGCAGCGCAAGTGGGCGAAGCCGAGGTGGGAGATGCAGACCACACGCAACTTGGCGAGCGGGGTTGAACCTCCCACCGATGAGGCGTCGGGCGCGCGCGGCGATTCCCAGCAGCCCCGCTGGGGTCGCAGTTTGCGCGCCCGCCGCCTTTCAGGCGACTGTTCATCGTTGCTCCGCCCCCCAGGTGCAGTTCCGCAGCGGCAGGGTCGGCGTCCCTGGCAGCAACGTCAGCCTGAAGTACATCGCGGGCGATGAGGCCGACAAGGCCAGATTCTCACCGACGCCCTTCTCGACGCCCTCCTCCGCGCTCTCTTCATTTTCGCCCCTGCCTCGACGCCCCCTCCGCCCCCTGCTGCCTCGTTGCGCCCGATCGCTCCGAGGCCAGGGCCATCGCGGAGGCGGAGGAGCTGGTCAAGAAGGAGCTCGCCGCCAGGGCGCGCGGCGAGTAATTCGCGCTACGACTCTTCAACTCTCCAGGCCAACGGGGCGGCCTCGGGATAACAAAAAGGTCGTGGCGGATATGCCGCCTCGTGGCGGATATGCCGCCTTGTAGCGCAGCCTTCTCGCCTTCCAACTCGTGGCGGACATGCCGCCCCCGCCCCACCCCTTTGCGCTCCTCCGCCCTTCAGGCGGACATGCCGCCGCCCCCCTCCCCTACTCGGCCCACTCCGCGCCCCCGCGCCACGTCCCTGCGCCCCCCTCTCCGCTGTCAGGCACTGGATCCCACGCCAACTAACGTCGGGGAGACGCCCACTGCTCGAACGGCGAAGGCGTTCACCCAGAATGGCATGGGCGCGCGCGAAGGCACCGACGTTGCCACCGCCCGTTCAACGACGAAAACAAGTGAACCAAGACCTGCACATTCAAAGGGACGCCAGTTCACTTATATTTCTGGTTCCCAATGCCACCCTCACTCTGCCCCCTCCCCCGAGACCCCGTCGCAAGAACCAGCGGGGCCCTTCTGAGAGGCCCCCGAGGGCTCGAGGAGCTCCAAGACTTCAATGGGTCCATGGGCAACCCCCTCCCCCTCCTCCCGAAGTCTCGCTTCCGCGTCCGATTCCATTTCGGTTCAAGCCCGCGGCCCGCGGGTGCCCGCGAGCCCGCGCGGGGTCGGCCCCCCCCTTTCGCGCCGACGCGGGGGCTGGGGCCCGCGCGCCGAGGCTGCGCCGCAGCCACCGCGTCGCGCTCGGCGCCTCGCACTGCGGCCGCGGCCATGGCAGACAGCGACAGCGCGTTCGACGCGTTGGAGGCAGCTGCATCGCCAAAACAAGTGGCCCCGCGTGCGGTAGCCAGGGACGCGCGCATCGCGCGCGAAACTGGCTGGCCGCTCTCGGTCGAACTGTTTTGGCGATTCGGCGCAGGAGATGTTCGGGCCAGCGATGCAGTTGCTCTCCGACCTTGCGGGCGTGGACAACAACGCAGGGGATCGGTCTTCCTCCGCCAGCGGCAGTCGGCCAGCCAGCGCGCCCACGTTGGCGGCGCAGCCAGCGCGATCGCGCAGCCCGCGCCACCCGCGGGCACCGTCGACGCCGCCGCGCAGGCGGGGGCCGACGTCACCGCCGCGGGACCCGCGGCAGCGGCCTTCCCGCGCCACCCCGCCCTCGGCTCTCGTGAAGGAGCTCGCGTCGCACATGCGGGGCGCGACGCCTGTGGTGGAAGAGCCCCCCGAGGCGGTGGAGGCGCATCCCAGCGCGGTGGAGGCGTTCAGGACGCAGCTGCGAGCCTGGCTGAGCGACCCCGTTGGGAATCCCATCGACTGGCGGTCGGAGAACGTGCTCGCCGTGCTCAAGGAGTACCAGATGAAGTACGACTACAAGAAGTTCCGCGACCGCGGCCCGCCTGGCCCCGCCATGGGCGGGCCGCAGACGTGGCAGGGCCAGGCGTGGCGCGCCAATGCGAAGCGCTGGGGGAACCGAGGTGGCGCAAAGCGCGAGATGTACGCGAAGCTGCACGGCAACAAGGCAGCGCCGCGGGTGCGCGAGGCGCACGTCCCCAAGCCTCAGCTGATGCATCGGGAGCCCAAAGCGCCGAACTTGCCCAAGACGATGCCTCAGCAGGCGCCGTGGAGGACTGGCAATATGAACCCTCCAGTTCCGCCTCCGCCGCCGAAGACCATGGGGCCGCCGCCGCCGAAGACCAGGCAGCCGCCAGCAGGGAAGCCCAGCATGGTGCAGCCGAGGGCAGGGCGTCGGCTGCAGCCGACAAGCAAGATGGCACCACCGCCAGCGAAGCCGCGCCCGCCCGCCCGCCGAGATGTCTTCTTGTAGGGTGATCGCGTGGACCTGCAAGCGGGCTGGGGTGCATAGCTTCCGTAATTCGAGCGCGGATAGTTGCAGCTATCCGCGCTGACGCGTCATGACGCGCCGCCTCTCCCCGCCTCGTCTCATCTCATCTCTCCTCCCCTCTCTTCGTTGCCGATCTATCTCATTGGCGGACGCGCCGCCTCCCCCCGCCTGGCGGACAACCGCCGTTCAGATACGAGCATCGGCGCATCGGGTTTGTTCTATGCGGTTGGAAAAAAACACCAGTCCTTCCCTGAGCCACCCATTGGCGGCTAAACCGCCCTGAAGCCTCCATTGGCGGCCACGCCGCCCATTGGCGGCTAAACCGCCCATTGGCGGCCACGCCGCCCTGAGCCCTCCATTGGCGGCTAAACCGCCGCCGCCGCCTGCTGGCATCCCGAAATGTGCGATGCCACCGCGCCTCTTACACATGTATGTTTTTGTTGTTGGGACGCTGTATCGGCTCGAATCTAGGCGCGCACAGGCTCGCGCCCCACGCCGCCCCTGCGCTAGCCGTGCACTTCTCGCCCTGCCGCCATGGCAGGCCAGCAGGGCGAGAAGACCGTCATGTTCGGCTTCAAGTGCCCACAGAGCAGCAGCTGCAAAAGGGGCGGCAAGTGGTTCCAGGGAGAGACAGTGGAGGCGGCCAGGAACAAGCTGGTGAACCACCTTCGCGTGTCGCCGTACCACGACTTGAGCGAGGACGAAGCGGAGGTAGCTGCTGTCGCACTCGAGCCCGACTCGTGGGAAGTCGACCTCGCGGAGTGGCGCCAATGGGAGGAGGAGAAGACCAACTGGGGCTCCGCCAAAAGGCGCAAGGGGGCGCCGAAGGTCGAGCTGGCGCCAATCCCTCCACAATCCCGCGTGGAGCGCTCGCACCAGCTGAAGGACGCGTTCTCGGAGGGCAGCGGATCGTCAGGCGCAGCTTCGTCAGCCACGGCGGGCATGAGGATGTCCACGGCGTTGGCCAGCCAGATGTCGCCCGATAGCATCGTGGTGCTCAACGGCACCCAGTGCCAGGCTGTGCTCGACTCGTTGCGCCGCGCGCGTACTGCGACGCAGATGTGCGCCCAGATAGCGGAGCGCGCGGTGAACGCTTTCCGCCAAGAGGAGCAATGCATCGCCGAGTGCGAGGACGTGCTCGCGAGCTGGCTGGTGCGCAACGCGACCTCGTAGGTGCAGGTGCACGGCTGGCAGCACTGATGTCGCCTCAGCATCAGTAGCCTCATTCGCGCAGGCGGCGCGACGCGTCGGCCCTACACGCCCCCCTCCCACTCCTCCAACGCAATTTCAATCCACACCCCTGTGTCAGAACAAATTAGGACACCCCCACACACTCCATCCGCACTCAATTCGTGAAGGCCGCCACGCCGAGGTGAATTTTGGCCACGCAGGCGGCCGAGTAGCCGTCCCCCAATGCAAGGCGATATGGGGGCGAGTGGACGAGCGGAGCGGGAGGAAGGTGAGGGAACTTCGGCGGATAAGACAGGTGGGCGGTTGGATGGGATTTGGCAAAAGGGCTGGGTGGAGAAAACTGCATCCGCATAAGAATGAGTGCGGCTATTTTCTGGATGTGCTGCATCGCCATGTCCGCCCACCCCCCCATCGCCTTGCATATGATGACGCTCAGGCAGCGCGCCCCGATTGCGCGCGCTCGCCCGTCTCTTCGCTGCCGCTCAGGCAGCGCGCCTCGCTTCCGCGCTCGCCCGTCTTTTCGCTGCCGCTCAGGCAGCGGTTTGAAGCACGCGGCGCCGTCCGCGGTCGGTAGCGCAGGGCGCCGCTCCGCCCCTGCTGCTCCGCTTAACTAACTCGGCGGACGTGCCGCTACGCCGCCGCCATGCACTGGCAAAAAAACGTTGGCTGTTATCATATGTTAGCAGATGTTATCACGCGCCTGATAACACCTGATAACACCTGATAACACCTGATAACATGTTATCAGGTGTTATCATGTGTTAGCATGGTGTTATCACACGCCTGATAACATATGATAACATATGATAACATGATGTCAATTTTGTGTGGTTGTCATGTTGCGCGCAATTCATTTCAGTATCCGTATCACCTCGTGCGTCCGCCACGCTTCGAGCGGCTAGTCCGCTGGCGGCCAATCCGCCTCCCTCGCCGCGCCCCTGCACCCTCTCAAGCGGCGAGTCCGCTGGCGGATATGCCGCCCCCTTCATACCTCACTCCACCCCTCCCTCCACCTTTGAAGCGGCTATTCCGCTGGCGGCTATCCCGCCTCACTTACCGCGCGTTTTCTTCGTCATCGCTTCGCGTCCAGCTCATCTTGGCATCAGGGCCGCGCGCGACGCGCGGCTTCTCGCGCGCCGAGGCGGTCACGCCGCCATGGCGGGGACGCCGCCCGCTGAAGATCACCAGCAGCATTCTCTGGCAGTGATGTTCGGAGCAGCCAGGCCGAAAAACAAGGGAGTGATGACCAAGGCGCCCGCAGCGAAGCCCCGTGGGAAAGCTAAGCTATCGGGGACGCAGATGACACTGACTGGACAGCTTGTGCCGCCGCTCGCATTGACCGACGCAGGGCCGCCGAAGGCACGCGGGAAAAGCAAAGGCAAGGGCAAAGGTAAGCACCCCGCAGCGTTGAGGACGGCTCGCAAAGCTGCGTCAGCCGCAGCTCCCGCCGAAGAACTGCCTCCTCAGGGCGCAGCGGCTTTGCCACCAGAGCCGGACGACGCAGCGTCAGAGGCGGCATCGGGCTCCGAGGAGCGCGGCGACGAGATTGGTTCCGAGCTCGGCGTCAAACAGGATGAGCTTGAGAGTGCCAAGCGTGAGCTTGAGGAGGAAGAGGCTCCACCGCAGGGCGCGGTAGCCAAGGTTGAGAATGAGGGGCGCTCGCCCGAGGCGGCAGCGCCGCAGGCGGAGGAGGAGGAGGCAGCTCAGGACGATCCGCCAGCAGGCGCTCCCCAGGTAGGGGAGTTCGTGGATGTGCATGGCATCGGGGATAGCATCGTGCGTTGCAACCGCTGCTGTCGCACGGCAAAGGAGTGCAACTACAGGATCAGGGCGAAGGGCCAGTCGACTTACCAGTGCGACGCGTGCAACACGAACGGGGTGCGCCTTTCTCGGAGGTTCGGACAGTGGCCGCCAAAGTGTTTCGCCAAAATGAAGAGTGAGTTCAAGCAGCAGTTCTACAAGGATCTGGCAGAAGATCCTGGGCTGTCGAACCTCGATCGCATTGAAGCCTTCGTGGTCAGCTCAATCACTGTCCAACGGATGGAGGAGGAGCGCGTCCGCAAGGGTGGCAAGTACCTTCCGCTGAGGAAGTGGGCGCACGACGGCTTCGACGCGAAAAAGATTGAAGATAATGTGCAGGATAAGAGGTGGAACCCTGATCTCGGGGAGTGGACGTACAGGCCGCAATTGGAGGCGGCCTGGAGCGAGACAGTGGAGGCCGCAGTGCGCAACGAGCTGTACACCGATAAGAGGACGCAGGCGAAGCAGAGCGGCCCGCGGGCAGCGGCCTCGACGGGCGTCGCAGAGCACGGCGGCGACAAGGGCGACAGGAGCGACGAGAGCGACATGTCCAGATCCAGGCGGCGCCGCAGGCGCAGGTCTGACAGCCGCAGGAGGAGGAGGCGCAGCATGAGCAGGCGCGACAGCAGGGGCAGGCGCGACAGCAGGAGCAGACGCCGCGACAGACGTCGCGACACCAACCGCAGCAGGAGCCGCTCGCGCGGCGACCGCGACAGGAGCAAGAGCCGCCGCAAGGGCAGGAGCAAGAGCCGCGGCAAGAGCAAGGACAGGAGCAAGAGCAGGCCGTTTGGGGCTTCAACGCAGGGGTGTCGCCTGGGCTTCGCATTCGTTTTCGGTTTCCGTTCAACTCTTCAGGTTCGGATCGGGTTATTGATTTCGCTCGGCTCGAAGTGTTGTCATTTTCGGACAACCCCGAAGGCTCCGCAGGGATAAGGACGCTGAGAAGGAGCGGAGGCGACAGGAAGCGAGGGAGAAGGCCGAGCAGGCCAAGAAGGAGACGCAGGAGAAAAACCTGGCGCTGAAGTGGATCGGCACCGCAACGAGGCTCGAGACAGAGCTGGACGGGTACCTCGAGCATGAGAAGGCGGACAAGGTGCCGTCATGGGCTGTGAAGAACGCGAAGGCGGCGAGGAAGTCTGTGGCAGTCATGAAGGCGGTGGCGCAGAAGCGCGTGCACAGCGGCGTGGCGTTGACGATCACGCAGGACGAGGCCATCAGCATCCAGAAGGATGCGAGCTCGGCGGCGAGGGCCATCGCGGGGATGCTCAAGGAGGCGCAGAAGCACAGCACCTGAGCGCCCCATGGTGGCCCAGTACATCATGAAGTACGGCCTGAAAAAGGTGGAGAAGGACCCGAATAAGCCGCGGCCGCTGGGCCGCTCGTGAGCAGGGGCGGCAGTTGGGCCGCTCCTGACGAGGTGTGTGATTTCGTACAATTGTTATTGTTGGTGAAACAACATTTCCACCGCCACCCCACTCGTTACCACCGCAGCCCTTCGTTTGGCGGGGATGCCGCCTTTCCACTCTCGCAAGCCCTTGGCGGACATGCCGCCTTGCCTTCATTTGGCGGAGATGCCGCCTTTGCTGCTCATCGCGCTCCGATGCCTCACTTGGCGAGGCGAAGCGCTTGCATAACTCCCTCCTGCTCGAGCGCGTCCTGCCCGAGACCCTACCGCGCGAGCTGTGGCTCGCGAAGGCCAGCGACACCGTTGGGAATCCCATCGATTGGCGGTCGGAGACGAAGCAGAGGCGAAGCAGCTCCTTGGCAGGGGCGGCAGTTGGGCCGCTCATGACGAGGTGTGTGATTTCGTACAATTGCTATTGTTGTTGAAAAAAACATTTCTTCGTTGCCATCGCCACCCCACTCGTTACCACCGCAGCCCTTCGTTTGGCGGGGATGCCGCCTTTCCACTCTCGCAAGCCCTTGGCGGACATGCCGCCTTGCCTTCATTTGGCGGAGATGCCGCCTTTGCTGCCCATCGCGCTCGCACCGTTCTCTCGCGTTTCCCAATGACATGATCTGCCACCGTCCCACCCCTCATCCGTAGTCTTTGTGGCTCAAGTGGAGCCGCTCGAGGTCGTGCCCCTTCGCGGTCTTGCGCCGCCATGGCGAGCATCGCGGACAAGTACGACGTCGATGACTTCGAGCTCATCACGGGTGGCAGTGCGTGGAGCTGGGCGACCATCGTGGTGCGCTTCATCGAGTGGCGCAATCGTTGCCGCCATGCACGCGCCGTTGGCATCAAGGGCCAGATGCTCATCGACAAGGCGCGGCGCATGATGGAGGAGGCGCGCCGCACCGAGGAGCGCGGCAAGATGCTGTGCCAGATGTCGAAGCAGACGGTGCAGGACATCCCAGGCGGCATTCGGTTCTTCTGCCGCCAGCCGCACCAGGAGAGCTGAGCGGCGATCGGCTGGGCCGATAGAGGAGGATAAGGAGGAAGAGGAGGCAGGATGAGGAGAGGAGGAGGAGGTGGATGAGGAGTTGGAGGCAGCACGCGCACCCGCACTAAGAGCCGCCAGCCGCGCCCGTCTCCGAGCATGAAACCCGAGCTTGGCTGGAAGGGGGGAGGGCGGTAGCAGAAACAGCGCAGGACAGGGATGGGAGAGGTCACGCATCCGCCGCATTAGCGGCGGTGGTACGACAGTTCTCATGGCGGCGCGGCGGTCGCTGAGAAATGGAGCACGTGCGTGGGCCTGCGTGCGCTTAATTATGAGTGGCTCTCGTCCCCTCCCCTCCTCTTCCTCCATGAGATCTCTCTCCTGGTGCATATCCCCTGCCAGGTCTCGTCCTGCTCCTCTATCCGCCCCCCCTCGTCCGTTCCTGCCACCAGCCACATGGGGCGTTCTCAATCAACTCCCCATTGAGTGTCCCCATGTGAAGGTTGCCCTTGTCATGAGGGCGGACTCGCAAGAGCCGGGTGGCTGAAGAACTAGTAGTTTGGGGTCCGAACAGCTCCCCAGACGATATGGTTGTGGAGTAGGTGGCTCCGCAGCAGTGGGGCTCGAATGAAGGGCGCGTTGCATTTCTGCAGGGGCGCGCGCGTCGGCCGCCGAGATCGGGGGCGCGCGCGCAGGCGCCGTGGCGCGATTTTCGTTTTGAAGTCTTCC
>JAAEPE010000041.1 GCA_024222395.1 Myxococcales bacterium | reverse complement strand
GAACTACTAAAGCCCGACGAGGACTACTTCAAGACTGTCCCTACCTCGCCCGGGGTCTACATTATGAAGGCCGCGGGTGGCGACGTGGTCTATGTCGGCAAGGCCAAGAACCTGCGTCTGCGCTTGCGCCAGTACTTTCGTCCCGGTAATGACACGCGCTTCTTTGTGGCCGCGGGGCTGCTCGAGCGTGTGCTTGTCGAAATCGAGACCATGCTCGTGGACAACGAGAAGGAGGCACTTCTTCTCGAGAACCATCTCATCAAGAAGCATCGGCCGCGCTTCAACGTCAAGCTGCGCGACGACAAGCAGTATCTCGTTCTGCGTATCAACCCAAAGTCCGACTATCCGCGGGTCGAAGTGGTGCGCAACATCAAAGACGACGATGCCCGCTACTTTGGGCCCTATCACTCTGCGACCTCTTGTCGCTCTACTCTGCGAACCCTCAATCGTCACTTCCAGTTGCGCACCTGCACCGACCACGTGCTTAAGAGTCGCAACCGGGTGTGTCTCCAATACCAAATCAAACGCTGCCCGGGCCCGTGCGTCCACGACGTCTCAGAAACCACCTATGGTGAGCAGGTCGACGACGTCATGATGTTCTTGGGTGGCAAGAACAAGGCGCTTCTCGCACGCCTCAAAGAGCGCATGTTCGAGAAGTCGGCGGGCGAGGAGTTCGAAGCAGCAGCCCAGCTCCGCGACTCAATGATGGCGGTGGACAAGAGCCTTGCTCGCCAGAACGTCGTGCAAGAAGATTTCGTAGATCAAGATATCTTTGGACTCTGGCGCCGGGCCGACGTCGTCGAAGTTGTAGTGCTCTTCGTTCGCTCAGGCAAGCTGGTTGGCAAGCGGGCCTTTCGCCAACGCGACCAAGCCTTTCCAGACGCACAAGTCATGGAGAGCTTCGTGCAGCAGTACTACGAGATGAGAACGGTGATTCCCAATGAAGTGCTCTTGCCGGAAGAAATTGAGAGCAAAGAGGTTCTGGCGGAGTGGCTAAGTGAGCTTCGCGGCAAGAAGGTCAGCATCCTCTGGCCTCAGCGCGGGCAGAAGGTGCGCCTCATCGAGCTGGCCAATAAGAATGCGGCAGCTTCGGCCATGACCCGCAAGGGGCGCGACGACGATAAATCTGCAGGATTAGAAAAACTCGCAAAGAGGCTAAGCCTTAGAAAGACGCCAGACCGCATAGAGTGCTTCGACATCGCGCACATCCAGGGGACCGATACGGTGGCATCTATGGTGGTCTTTCGAGAGGGAGAGGCCGACAAAGATCTGTACCGGAAGTTCAAGGTCAAGACCGTGCAGAACGATGATTTTGGCGCGATGCACGAGGTGCTAACTCGGCGCTTCAAGCGCGCGCTTGCAGGCGATTCGGGCTGGGAGTTTCCCGACCTCCTGGTTATCGATGGCGGCAAAGGGCAGCTCTCAAGCGCGCTGGCAGCAATTTCCGATCTTGGTATCGAACTGGGAAGCGAGACAGGCTTCGATGTCGTAGGCCTGGCGAAAGAGCGCGATGATACGAGCGGTACCTCGCACCCAGATAGAGTCTTCTTGCGCCGCGCCAAGGATGCGATTCAGCTACGCGCCAATACAGCAGAACTCTTCGTACTGGCTCAGCTGCGCGACGAAGCACACCGCTTTGCCAATACCTTTCACAAACAACAGCGCAAGAAGCGTTCGCTCCGCTCGGAGATTGACGAGATAGGGGGGATCGGGCCAAAGCGGAGAAAGGCGCTTCTTCGGAGCTTTGGAAGCGTGAAGGCCATCTCTGGGGCAAGCCTCAACGATCTTGCGGACGTGGAGAGTATGACCCAGGGTGCCGCAGAGGCCGTGTTCGCGCACTTTCGGAACAAGGCGCCGAAGCTTTAGCTGCGCACTAAAGATTCCCACAAATGCGGTCGAGACATGAGCACAGGTAGTCTGCGCATGAGTATTCGAAGCAACCCCCCTCCCGCCCCAAATCATCCTCGTCGTGTTAGCAAAGCGCGTTTTGCCCAAGTGGAGTTCACACAGACTAAACGATGCTATGAGGTGAGGCTTGAGGAACTGACGGTTGGTGGGGCGTATGTCGAATTTTCTGGGCTCACTCCACCTACTCGGTGCATCGGCGAAGAAGTACATGTCTTCGTCGACGTCGGCGCAGATATCGAAGGCGAGCGGGTTGCTGGCACTATGGCCGCGCAGATTGTCCTACTCGAGCCAGCGGCCAAGAACCGTAGGTCTCGCATGCTGCTCATGTGGGCCGGCTGCGACCCCAAGGCGGCATCTGTTCTCGATAGGCTGCTTACGCAGCAGCGTGCAGGTCTCTATGATCGTCCGGAGCGAGCGTCTATGCTCGCTGCGTGAGGCGCCTCGCCGGTTCTGCACCTACTTCCGCCCGAGTGCTTTGCCCCAAGGTCAGCAGCTTGCACCGTGGCGGCGCTCACGAGTAGGCTGCTCGCACATGGGAGCCAGGCTCAAGCCAATCGTCCGCACCTTCATCGCTCTGGCGATGGTGGCCGTGGGCATTGCCCACTTCTCCTCGCCCGAGCCCTTTGTGCGAATTGTTCCGAGCTTCCTGCCGGCTCCTCGCATGTTGGTCCTTATTTCTGGTGCTTTCGAAATCGCTGGTGGCCTTGGGCTGCTTGGCACAAGACCCGCTTATGGGCCTCTTGGGGGCTCATTTCTCTCTACCTCGCGGTTTTCCCCTGCCAACATCAACATGGCCGTTGGCGAGATTCAGCTGGAGCCCGGAGGCACCATGCCGCTATGGGCGATGTGGGCGCGTCTGCCGCTGCAGGCACTCTTCATCGCGGCGGCTTGGTGGGTTGGCCGGCCTGCAACTCGATCCTAGTCGAACGCCCTAGGCGTCGCTAGGGTCGTCGCCGATCGAGAGATTCCAGCCAGTGGCAATTTGTTCGAGAAGCTCGTTCTCGCCCTCTCCACCCGCTTCGGCGATCGAGAGCTCGTAGAGTGCGCCGTAAATGATCTCGTGGCAATCGCTTGTGCCGATGCTGGCAATCTGCTCCAGAATCGTCTCTTGGGAATCTTCTGATGCGGCCGCTGCATCAAGTAACTTCCAGAAGGAATCGCTGCCGGCGTCGATGGCGATGCTGTCGATCTTAGTACGCTCCTCAGCACTCAGGTCACCGTCGGAGCGGGCCATGAGGCGGATTAGCTTGGCGAGTGCTTCTTTCTCGCTGGCGTCGAGACCGGAGGTGCATTCACGGACGTTGCTCATATCGCCAAGTATACCCTCGAAGAGTACTTAGTGAGTGGTGTGAGCGAGTTCGGCCTTAACAGCCTCAGATACTGCCGCAGGCTTTGGCTGAACCATGACCTTCACCCGCTTGCCGCTGGTGTTGTAGATCCAGACTACTGGGATGCCCTTGGCATTGGATAGATGCTCTTTGGCAATTGGTGTCTCGTAGCTGGGCACTTCGACTTTGCGCAGAGCCATGTTTGAATGCGCCGCAGCGAGAGCTTCCAGGCTCTGGGTCATTGGTTTGCAGGGGCCGCACCATGCAGCCCAGAAGTCGACGACCGTTACTTTTCCGGGCACTGCGATTCCGACTTTGTCGAAGCTCTCGCCGCCACGGGCGGCATCCTGGATGTCCCCTGTTGGAGGGTCGTCTCCGTGTCCCTCGAGCGCCCCTTCGTGTCCCTCGTGCGCCCCTTCGTGTCCCTCGTGCGCATCTCCGTGTCCCTCGAGCGCCCCTTCGTGTCCCTCGTGCGCGCCTTCGTGTCCCTCGTGGGCATCCCCGTGTCCCTCGTGTGCGTCTCCGCGTCCCTCGTGTTCCTCGTGGGCATCTCCGTGATCGTGTGCATCCTCGTCACCGTGGTCGTGCTCGTCCTCTTCGTCACTATTGCCAAAGCGGTAGGCGAGCTGAAGGAGCCCGGTCACAGTCTCGGTGATTTGCTGGCCGTTGACATCTCTGTAGACAGGCAAGCGTGCCGTCGCCGATATGGAGAAGTCGTCCGTGGCCTTCCACGAGGCAATCAGCTCAGCGTTGAGCCACATGCCGCCAGAATTGACCAGCTCGCCGTTCTCGGAAGAACGCGCGTGGGTAAGGAAGGAGGTGGAAACCTGCGGGGCCACGACCCAGCTCTTGCCAAGCATGTAGGAAGCGCCAACGCCAGCGCTCAAGAGCTTGCCAAAAGTGATGTTATTGCTATTGGCTGTGATTGGCGTACCAGTTCCGAGCCAACCGCGCAGTGCTACTTTCCGACTAAGAAATTTGCTTACTCCAAGACGAGCGCGCACGCCAAAGGCGCCTCGGCCCAAACTCAAGATATTGGGTGGCGCCGTCGCGCCAGCCTGGGCCATGCTCATATTGCTCTGGCCCGTTGGCAGAGCGAGAGCAGCTTCGAAATCGACATTGAGCCCATAGCCCATGCCCCGCTTGAGTAGGTAGCGTCCCTGTAGCTCTAGGTCGCCAAACCCCGAGGCGCGCTGCACAACCGCAGTGCCACCGGGATCAAAGCGCAGAAACCCTGTGGGTATCGCGAAGCCCGCGCTGATGAGCTCACTAAAGTAGTGGCGCACGCGCAGCTCGGTCGTCGAGTTATCGACTTTGCCGTCGGTATCCACCGAGTCAGCTCCCTCGTGATGTCCGTGAAACGCGCTCTGGCGAACGCCAAAGGCAATCTGGGTAATGCCGGTAAGGGCCTTCCCAAGTGCGCCGTCGTCCAAATCAAATGCAGACCCTCCGACCGGAAGGTTAGGGTTCGATCAGCCGCCTCATTGGCCGTAGGCGGGCCGCGCCATCGCCAATAGAGCAAGACAGGAGGCCACAAGGGCAAGACCGGTGATTCGAAGTGCTGCTCGCAAGATGCTCGCAGCTTACCAGCTCGGATCCGCTGAGGCCGGCTCTGGTAAATCGCAAATGGCACCTCGCTCGGACGTTCTTAGGCCGCGCCAAAGAGCGCGACATGACTGTCACGGTTCCCTCCCAAACCACCCCCAGGTGCCCAACTATGTGAGAAATGGAGCGTGGCACATCGCTTGGCCTGTCCCTAGCATGTTCCGCCGGATCTTCACCTCCACAGCCCTCAGTTTCCTCGTCATGCTCGCCAGCGGATGCCCGGAGAAGGGGTATGGGGGGGCCGGACTACTGCACCACCGAGGGCCAGACTGAGGTCGAGAGCGTCATTCTCGGGGACAGCTACGAAGGCTTCATGCCCATCGGCCCCGAGTCGTACAGCGAGGTGCGATACGGCAATCAGGGCGGTGCCATGCTGCTTTTCAAAGTTCGCGCCCTCGGCCCCGATGTACCCGCCTGCATGACCGTCGACGCTGTCCTCGAGGAGCTAGATGGCACTCAGATCGGTAGCAATCAGTTTTCGGTGAGCTTCGCCGAAGATGAGAGTGGTGGCTCTTGCAGCAGCCAGGCATTGCCGATCAATCTGCCATACGGAACTTCTTTCGAAGGGATGGGCGCAGTTCTCATAGTTCGGATTGGCAGTGTCGAGACTAGTGCTGAAATCACGATGCACGAGCCTGGTTAGTTCGCGTCCCGGATGGCGCTAGGTGCTGAGGAGTCGATCGCCTCTTGAACGATGCGCTCTTGGAATCTTCGGCGCTGCCTCCGCACTGGCAATCAGCATTCCCCCAACCTCGCGCTGAATCCTCGGCCTCTAGTATGGCAGGGATAGGAGCTGCTCTTGGGTCGTTCTAACGAGCACTATTGGCTCATTCGTACTACTCACCGAGTAGCCTCGCAGCGAAGCTACTCTGGAACCTTACTCGGCGCGCGGGTCTCAGACGCTTCCTGCGCGGCTTCGTCTTCTTCAGGCTCGCACGGCTTCAGTGGCTCAACTGGGACGGCGGGCCTAGCGCTGGGGATAAGATCGATGCGCTGCTTGGTGGTGCCGTCCACTGCATCGGGTGTCTCAGAGGTTTTCTGGCACGGTTCGGCCTTCTCTTCTTCGGCCTCGTTAGCGTCCATGATGGCTTTTGCTCGGGCGTGGTCTTCTGCTCGGTGGAGTACTTCTTCGGGGACCTGCTCGTGGTTCTTCTTGGTCTTTCCTGGGCGGCCACCGCCTCTGCGCTCTTGTGTTTTCTTGGCGTGGTCTGGGTTCGCCAACGTTACGAGTGCCGCTGCCGCCGCAGCGACCCCCGCCGCTTTGGCCGGATCTACTTTGGGCACCTTGCCTCCCACTGGGTTGCCACCGCAGGCGCCAATAAGGGCGAGAGCTAGGAGTGCATTGAAACTGCGCACCGCAGCAGCATACTACGTATTCGAGCAATCGTCGCGCACGCAGTCGAAGTCGGACTCAGTAGAATTCTGCCGTGGCTGCAAAGAAACGACAATTCAGGGCGCGAGAGGACGAGATGTGCTGTACGTCGCTGTCTCGCACGCCCTATGCTCGCGCCATGAAGGATGCGCGAAACCTAATCGACCAAATGCAACACTGGGCTACGGAGCGCCCCGGCGCCCCGGCAATTCATGGCAAGTCGAATGGGTAGTGGGTGCACTTTTCGTGGTCTGAATACTGGGAGGCGGTTCGCGAGACAGCCAAGGGGCTCATTGCGCTCGGTCACAAGAAGGGCGAGTGTGTTGCCATCGCCGGCGCTAACCGCACCGAGTGGGTGATTTGCCAGTTCGGAATCGTGGCTGCCGGAGGCATTCCCGCTCCAGGCTATCCAACGAATACGACCGAGCAGACAGCGCACATCCTTCGAAACTCCGAGGCGAAGATTGCGATCGCGGACACGAGTGCGTTGCTCGATCAGTACCGAGCGGCGGTCGCGTCGGATAGCACTCTCTCGGATCCCCAATACGTTTGCATGTTGGATGAGGGTGACAAAGATGCAACGAGCCTCGACGCACTTCGGGCCAAGGGCAAAGAAGAGATCGACGAAGAGCTCGATGCCCGTACTGCATCTGCAACCCCCGAGGACACAGGGCTCCTTATCTACACATCTGGCACGACGGGCGTTGCCAAAGGCGTCGAGCTCGACGGTGGTGGCATGCTCGCCATGACAGAGAGCTTGATAAACCACATGCCCGATCAGGACTTGAGCGGGTACCGCAGCGTGAGCTACTTGCCACTGTGCCACGTCGCCGAGCAGATGATGACGAACTTCATGCATTTGAAGACCGGTGGCGAAGTGTACTTCTGTCCGACGATTGCCGAACTCAAGGACTATCTACTCGAGGTCCAGCCAACAATTTTCGCTGCGGTCCCACGGGTCTGGGAAAAGTTCCAAGCAGCCCTCGAAGCCAAGCTGGGTCAAGCCACAGGTGTGAAGGCAAAGCTAGCTTCGTGGGCACTCAAGACTGAGCTTGCCGCCGCCGAAGCGGAGATGAAGAGCGGGCGCGAGGTGCAGTCGCTGCAGCGCACTCTCGCCAACAAGCTCGTGATCTCGAAAATTCAAGCTGCTCTTGGGCTCGACCAGATTCAGATGGCGGGTACCGCAGCGGCTCCCATCTCCGTGGACACGTTGCGCTTCTTTGCCTCCATCGGCCTCAAGCTCCAGGAGTGGTACGGCATGAGCGAGACGACGGGCATCGTCAGCGGTAATCCTCTCGGCAAGATTCGCTTCGGCACCGTTGGGCTTCCCGTTTCTGGCGTCGAGATCAAGATTGCGGACGATGGTGAAATCATCGCAAAAGGTCGCAACATGACTCGTGGCTATCTTCGAATGCCCGAGAAGACCGCCGAACTCATAGATGAGGACGGATGGCTGCGTACGGGCGATCTTGGCTCCTTTGACAAGGATGGCTATCTGAAGATCACGGGTCGCAAGAAGGACATTCTCATCACCGCAGGTGGCAAGAACGTCGCTCCAGCAGAGATGGAGAGCCTCATCAGTCCGATTCCGGGCGTTGCCCAAGTCGTTGTCGTAGGCGACCGCCAGCCATACTTGAGCGCACTCATCACCTTCGACGTCGAGAACCTCAGCGCGTTCGCGGGCGTTGTCGGTGCGAAAGATCTGACCATCGAAGCACTCGCGAGCAACGAGGCGGTGCAAGAGCACTTGCAGAAACAGATCGAAGAAATCTGCAATAGCAAGGTGGCTCGCTACCAGACCATCAAGAAGATCTGCAGCCTACCTGTCGAGTTCTCGGTCGACGGCGGCGAACTCACTCCCACCATGAAGGTTCGACGTAACGTGGTGTACGAGAAGTACGCTAGTGAAATCGACTCGCTCTACGCGTGATGGGCGTGCCTTGCCTCTGTGCTCACGCTTGCTAGGCTGCAGGCGTGTTTCGCTTGTACCTTGCCGCCTCTCTTCTTTCTCTCGCTCTCGCACTCGGGTGTAGAAACACGAGTAGCCAGGCGACACTTGCGCCAACGCAGGAGCTTGCGCCCAAGGCTCTCGACACGGCTGCCGCGGAGGACGACTCCTGGAGGTTATCCATGTCGACCTACACCTGGCTTCCGGCGGGCTCGGAAGCCCTAGAGCGACTTGAGATGAAGGAGTTCAGTGCAACCGTCGATGGCACATTGGTGTGGCTCGACCTCAAGTCGTCCAAAGGACATGAGCTGCTGAAAGAAGTATCAGGGCCAATCGTGCTGTCGGCCAATGAGGCATCACTCGCAGACCCTGCGGTGCTGGAGACGTTGGTCAAGCTCTCTGAGGTTCACAAGGTAGGGTTGCGACTCGACGACGTCTCCGATGCGAGTCTTGCCAAGCTTGAGACACTGCCCAATCTACATGGGCTACTCATTGCCCGCGGCGAATTCACGGATGCGGACTTGGCACACTTCGAGGGCCTCTCCGAGCTGCGCCTGCTCGGCCTCTATCAGATGGCGCTGCGACCTTCTCCTCGGATGTGCGTATACTTCGATAGTACTCGGGCCATGGGGCAAGCACAAGAAACTGAAGATCATCGACGTCAGGGGAGCGATAGATCTGAGCAACATCAAGGCTATGCCAGTGCTTGAGGAAGTTCGTCGACGAGAAGTCTTCGAAATTCTGGAAGGTCACAGTCTCTGGCGCGAGTCACACCCTGGCCTGCGGGAAGATCGGAAGTGCCGGTTCAAGCAAGACCAATGAGTTCACGGACGAAGCCGCAGCTCAGAAGGATGCGGAGCGCCTTGCTAAGAGCAAGGAGAAGAAGGGCTACGCGGATGCCGAGCACTAGGGCATCGGAAACGGAAAGCCGCCGCCACTTCCGCCGTTATCGAGGTCGTCAAGCCCGAGTACGCAGGCGTCCAATGCCGTCGAGGGGTCGGATAGGCCAGCGAAGATGCACTGGGTGCACTCGGGTGGAGTTGTGAGTAGCAAGAGCCCACAACTGAGGGTTACGCAGGTGAGAAGATTGTCATCGGCGATGGAGTCGAGACAGTTGTCGCTCACGCATTCTATGATCGGTTGAATGTCGTCGAGGGTGCAGGCGAGTTCCACGGGAAGATCGTCGCCGGGCTCGGGCTCGGGCTCGGGCTCGGGCTCAGGCTCAGGCATCGGTGCAGGTTCCGCGTCGCTCACGCTTCCGAAGCCGCCGTCCGCACCGGCGAGTTGGTCTCCCGTATCGCCACCGACACATGCTGTACCCAGCAGTGAGAGAGAGAGCAGGGCGGCGAGACCGGAAGAAAGCGCGTTCATGAGCAGAACCTAGATCGAAACTGGCACCGGATCTACTAAGAAGAGCAATTCAATCTGCTCGTAAGAACCTGCCCTTGGCCAGGTAGCCGTAACCTCGGCGGGTAGGTAGGCATTTTCCTTGGCGCGGTCGAGACTCAGAACCTGCGAATCCAGAGAACGTCGCCGCCACCCGTTCCCTGGTCGCCATACGAGAACTCGAGCAGCCATCTGCGCCGGAATCGGTACTCGATGACGGCTTCATTGGCGTTTTCGAGATTCTCTGCTTCAAAGCGCCGGCGATAGGCCAGGAGTATCTTGTCTGTTATCCAAGTGCCCAACGTGAGTTGCTCGGCGACTGCCTCGTCTTCGGCCAGTTCAATCTTGAGCACGTCGATGGGTACGACGTCGCGAATCACCGATTGCAGCTGGCTCGCGACGAAGTTGGATGCGGCTCCGGTGGCTCGGTCTGCGGTGGAGCGCTCAGACGTTGGGTCATCATCCGGGTCCGCGCCGAGCACAAAGGCGAGGAGTTCTGCGTCGTCGTAGCGTGAGGGAGTGGCTCGCAAGGCTAGCTCCGGTTGTGCGCCAGTGCCTGAGACCGCTATAGTGAGGGTGGTTGTGGCAAAGTCGTGACCAAGTTCGATGTCGAGAGCTGGATTGGTGTCGCCTCCAAAGCTGATGTCACCGTGGCGCATGTCGTAGCGCCTACCGAAAAGTTCTAGCCAGCCACCACGCGTTGCCACCGTTCCTTCGACGACGATATCGCTTGCTATGCGTGCGTGCAGATCGACATCGACGATGGTCTGAACTGCTTCTCCTCGAACCTCGATCGAATCAGGTGCCTTGATGTAGACGTCGACTACCGTGGCCGGTGTGCGCGCTATGGCTGCCACTAGGGCCGAGGGGGGCTCGTGAATCGAGTTGACGAAGACAATGTCACTGGGCAACTGATCCGGGTGCAGGGTGCGACTGCGCTCGCCCGGGACGTTGACAATGGTGTCACCCACGTCTACATCGAAACGCCAATTCTCGCCGTTGCTCGTCCCCCGCACCGTCGTCTTGGTATCGACGAAGACGGATAGGGGACCCGCATCAACAGGCACGCCATCCGACTCAAGATTGAGTCTTAGTGCAGAAGGCACGAAATCCTTCATGACTACGTGCCCATCGAGGCTCAGATTGCCCCGGCCGGCCTCGCCACTGCCGCCCAATGTGAGTCCAGTCTTGGTAAGAGCAACTTCGACATCGAGTTCGCGGAGGGAATAAAGCGGAGCACCTGGGTGCACGCTGCCCTTCTTTAGGTGGGCCGTACCGGTGATGGAGGGCGCATCTAGTGCTCCGACAACATCGACGTTGGCGCTAAGCAGCCCCCCAATGCTGCGCTCCGGTATTAGGCTCTTTAGGAATCCCAGATCCCAATTGCTCGCGTGCACTCGAGTCTGAGTGGAGGGCACGACGCCGATGTCGACCTCGGAGCTTATGTCCAAAGTGCCTCCCGCTTCTTGCTTGGAGGTGAGTCTCGCGACTATGAGGTTATCCGAATAACTCGCAGTCGCACGCAACTCGGTGAAGTTGATGCCGGTGATGATGCTGTCCTCAGTATGAATCTTGGCATCCACTTTGGGACTCCCTATCGTGCCACCGACGATAGCAGAGGCAACGAGCTTTCCCTTGGATAGCTCACTGCGAGGCGTCGCCCCCTTTGCGACTACGGATTGTATGAGAGCCAATGGCAAGCCAACAATGGCGCCCTCGGCACTTATGCCTGTTGCGGCGATGGCACGCTCGTTCCCTGAGAGTAGAGTGTTCCAACCCTTGTCGAGATGAACGACCCCTCGTGCTGCTTCTCTGCCATCTAGTGTCCCATGCATCTTGAGATCAATCGACTTGGCTCGAAGTCGTGCGACAAGTTCTGACTCTCGCTTCTGCGGTTCGCCTCGATGGTCAAGACCGTCCTGTGTCGCGCGCACGGTGAGGGTGGCATCTGCGATTGCCTTGCTAACAAGCAGGTTTGCTTCGACGCGGGAATCCTTGGGCTGAAGGCCGAGTTCCAGGGTTTGATCCCACCATTCCAAGTCCACGCCGTCGATGTATGCCGTGGCCTCTTGCAGGGCGTTGCTGTCGATACGAGCTATCGTCGAAGGGCGCAGCAGTGGCCCCGATAGGTGGCCCAGAGCCAGGAGAGATGCGCGCGCGCGCGTGCCGAGGCTGGCGTCGCCACTGAGGCGCAGCTTCTGGTCTTCGAGTACCAGTCGAACCTCGGCGCTAGCTGGCTCCACCGTACTTGCATGCACCACTTCGTTGGCTGTCAGCACAAGAACCCCGTCGCTTCCGCCATTTCCCAGCTGGCCATCGATGGCGATGGTCCCGGCGCTCGGCAACTCTGGCGAGAAGCGAGAGAGTGCTTCCAGCTTTAGCGTGCTAGTGTGAACACTGGCGGAAACTAGCGCCCGCTGGTCAAAGCGTTTCCATCCCCTCGGTGCCGTCGGATTGCGCGGTGCCAGGGCTTCGGCTGCGAGTGACGCTGTGCCAACGCCCTCAGCACGAAGCTCGGCTGTGGCAATGAGTTTGCGTCTGTTGAGCCTGATATCGATTGTGCCGCTGGTCGGCGGGGTGTCCTTGGCCGAGGCAATCGATTGCAAGGATAGGAGCACTTTGCCGCGGGCCGCTCTTCCATGGCTCTTCTTGAGGGTCGCCCGGAGCGACGCCCTTCCACTGAGTGCTGGTTCAAGTGTGAATGCTTCACTGAGGTAGCCCAAGTCAACATCGCGGGCTACCAAGGCTATGTCCCCACTCGAGAGCCCATCGTCAAGCTCCACGGTGCCATCGAGATCTAGGTGACCCGCCTTGGAGTCGAGCGCTATGTTCTCAAATGTGATGTCACCGCGCCCACCTTTCACAATGCGGCCACCGTTGCCGTGCCATGCGAGCCCGCGAGTCGCTAGCTCGACTCTATCGATGTCGACTATCGTAGATTTCGGTGCGAGGCTGAACCTAGTCCTTGCATTGACGTAGTGGGCTCGTTTTGGGCCTCGGTTGATTAGGTGCACCTGGAACTGATTGGGCCCGGCGGTCTTCACATCTAGCTTCACAGAGCCAACGGCTGTGCTACCCGCTCTGACGAAGCCCGCCTTGGCCTCAAGTCTGCCGTTGTAGGCTCCCTCACCCAGGGTGCCATTCCAAGACGCTTCGAGCCCGCGTGCGCGATTTCCCAGAGCGGAGAATCTCTGGCTGGTGAGCGAGCCTTCTGTTTCTAGTGCGTCGAAAGAACCACTGGCCCTGGCATCGAGTCTAACATCTCCTCGCGCGTCACTATAGCCCCAAGCTAGAGCTTGAATTTGCCCGTGCTCTAGGTGAAAGTCTGAATCGACAATTTCTTGCCCCTCGAGGTCTACCTTGGCAGTGCCACGGATCCACTTTGAATCATCGCCCGACTTGAGGATCGCATCGGCAATGCCACCCTCCAGCGTGGCATCGAGCTTGAGTATCCCTAGCTGCACCTTGTCGACGGTTCCTGCGAGAGTGAGTTCCGCTCTTGCAATGGCGTCTGCAATGTCAAAACCCTTGGTCTTTGCGTCCACAGTGACGTTCACTTGGCTCGATGCCAGCCCACGCCATAGGGATCGGGTATCGAGTTCCTTGCCAGTGAGATGTATCTCGGCAGACTCGGCTTCGGGAAAATACTTACCGTTCATCGAGAGCGGCGAGGTGCCGATGCTACCTGTGAGGCGAAAATCGATGGGCGAGGTAT
The DNA here is from genome assembly GCA_024222395.1 of Myxococcales bacterium. GTDB lineage: Bacteria > Myxococcota_A > Polyangia > Haliangiales > Haliangiaceae > NORP324. Next base: position 7,557 of record JAAEPE010000041.1, on the reverse strand, counting down.
TGTAGTCCCGCTTCGCATCGATGTTCAGGCGCACATCCGCGAGTAGCGCGGTTGACGAGTCGAATTGGTGCACGACACTGGCCGGCACATAGAGGTTCGCCTCGGCCAGCATCTCACCACTATCTGAACTCATGAGCGATGCAGCTTCTGCCCTTGCTCCTCCAAGACTCAGCACCACTGAGTCTAGAGCGACGGCGCCTGGGGAGGAGGAGAAGTTGCCCTCCAGAGAGAGGGGCAGCGAAGGACGGGCGGGTGCTGCCAAATTGACCTCTGCAGGGGGCTGAACACTCGCTGCCAACCCCTCGAGGCGAGCCGCGACTCTGCCTTCTACGAATCTCACACTCGCCGTCGCAGCCACCTCTGTGGCGCGTGCTCTTGTGTCGCCATCTTCGAAGCTCATCTCTGAGTCGGAGAGCACGATCTTTGGCGCCAGAACTCGCCACGCAGAGGGCTCTCTCTCGACCTTGCCCTTCGGGCTAGCCGCCCTCATGAGCGTGGCGAGGTTGAGTACTCCCGCAGCGTCGCGACTCGCGTGCACGCGCAGCCCTCGTAGCGAGAGCTCTTCTATCTCAACGGTTCGAGAAATCAGCTTCCAGGGCGAGTACTCGACGTCGACTCTGTCTAGCAAAATCGCGTTTCGCCCCGCAGCGTCCTCGATGCTGATGTCTTCGACGGAGAAGTCGGATAGGAGACTTCCGCCAACCCGACCGACGCGAACCTTGCTGGCAAAAGCCTCGCCAAGCTTGCTCTCAATCCGGATGCGAACCAATTCTCGCCCGTAGTCTGTGTGCAAGAGCAGCACAGCGCCACCAATCGCAACGACTGCGAAGAGCAGCGAGAAGCCGAACCAGCGAAGGATGCGACGCAGCCATCTTCGCCCGCGCGACTTCGGATTCGCCGCCGTATCCTCCTTGCTCAGAATGCCTCTCCAATTAGGAGGTGAAGCTGAAGGCGATCTCGTGCCCGGATTTCTCCGTCCCCGTAGCGATTCACTCGATAGCCAACATCAAAGCGAATCGGCCCAACCAAGGTCTGATAGCGCAGGCCAGTGCCAAGCGCCCAATGCAGATTCGTGAGCGAGATATCATCCTCTTCTTGAACAACATCACCACCGTCGACAAAGACGGTCACCCCTAGCCATTCGTCCCATAGCTCGGTGATGTTGATGCGAGATTCGACGATTAGGCCGGCAAGCTTGTCTCCGCCGATGCCTACCTCACCGCTCGTTCCTGCGCTGGCCACCGGCGAGAGGCGCCGCTGAGCAAACCCCCGATGCCTATTGGCACCGCCAGAGAAGAATCGCCGAGTGATAGGGAGGGTGCCCCATAGCGGCCAACCAAGGGTTGCCTTGGCAGCAAGTCGAAACCTTTCGCCGAAGGCTTGGTACGCGCGAAGCTCCGGAGAGATTCTGCCGTAGCCGAACTCACCGCCAGCGAAGCTACCCGCCTCTTCCACGGTGACGGCGGCGTACAAGCCCTGGCTTGCATTGAGTGGGCGGTTTCGAAGGTCCAGGGCGATGCTCTGCTCGAAGAACGCCGATCGGTACGGGCTTGAAAGGCCGAGAGTCTCTCGGAGGTTCGCGTCGATGGCGTCTACGACACGTGTGAAATCAAGAAGCTCCATGCGCCAGCCCACGCCGAGCTGCACTCGCTGCCGCCAGGCGAGTCGTGACATCTTGAGATGCAAATCGCCGCCCTGGCTCGAGTAAGCCTCGAGTGCATCCACGTCAAAGCCCAGGGTTGCCTTACCTCGAGCCAACGGCCAAATCAGATCTTCGCGCACGAGTGAGGTGCTAAATTCACCTGCGAGTTGGCGCTGCGTTGTGTCGGCGCGAAGCATGACGTAGGCCGGCTTTGCCAAGATCGAGGCACTGAGGAGCGGATGTATGAGGCCGTGGTAGGTGTACTCAGCCCGGCCGCGAAACTCGTAATTGTTCTGGTCGATGCCAAGGCCCACGCCGAGCTTGCTTTCATTTCGCGGAGCTTCCGTGACGGTGATCAGCACGTCGCCCGGCGCCGCGCCGGCGCCTCCCTCCGCTACCTCTCCTTCGTCGCGAAAGTCGACGCGTACTATTCCGAACCGTCCAAGAGATTGTATCTTTGCTCTGGTTAGCGAGATCTTTCTAGGGCTGTAGAGTTCGCCTGTCTCAAACTCGAGTCGATTGAATACCGCAGACTTTGGAATGATGTTGAGTCCACGTACGTCGATGTCTCCGAAATACACTTTGGGCCCCGCATCGATAGTGTAGCGCAGAGCGACCTTCTGGCCTGTGCGATCGACTTCGGCTCTTCCGGCTACGTCGACGTGGGCATAGCCATTTTCGAGCATGGCTGTCTCAATCGCGCTCCGGTCACCCAAGAAGTGTTTGTGATCGAAGGCATCGCCTCGCTCGACACCCAGGTGAAACTCCGAGTCTTCTGAGACATCCGTGGGAAGTCCAGAGACATAGACTTCGGCCACATTCGACTGTTCTCCTTCGCTCACGTGAAAGACAACGTCGGACTTCTTTGCGCTCACCTTCTTGATGTCGACAGCGGTGACTTTGGCGTCGAAGAATCCGCGCGTTTGGTAGTAGGTGCGGATGCGCGCTCTGTCCCGCTCGATGAGGGAGGTATCGAGACGGGTCTTGTGCACAACGATTCGGCCTCGGGGAGACTGAGTTGCCAACCCCTCCTTGATGTCGCTAGCATCCAGGGTCTCGGCACCTCTGATGCGCACCTTGCGCACCCAGGCCTCGCCGGGAGCCGGCTCATCGGGGCCACGTCTCCGAGCTGCACAACCCATCGCCGTGGGCAGCACCCAGGCCAGCGCCAAGAGCCATGTGAGCGCCCATCGCTCAGGCCCTCTCATTCTGGCCCGAGCTCTCGATATGGCGCGGAGCTGCATGAGGGTTTCTAGCACCACACCGGCCTCAATACCGAATCTTCTCTGCAATGGGATGCAATGGGGGCCAGGGACGGCCAATGGGGGGGCCAGTTGGCTCGGGGTATCTGTGGCCAGGGGAGAGATTTCGGGTCGCCAGAGACTATCGAGAGATTCTTCAACGAAGCTCGGGCCGCCTCGATGGTCAAAGCTCCCGGCATCCCCGAGATATTTGACTACGGCCGCCTCGAAGAGGGTAACGCCTATTTCGTCATGGAGTTGCTCGAAGGCATGACCCTCGGTGCCGTGCTCAAACAGCTTATCCGTCTGAGCCCAGGGCGCTCCCTAGCTCGCTCGCGCTTGATGGCCGGCACTCTCAAGGCCACCCACGCGCAGGGGATCATCCACCGCGATCTCAAGCCCGACAACGTGCACGTTGTTCCCGACGCCGCAATGCCGCGAGGTGAGCGTATCAAGATCCTCGACTTCGGCATCGCCAAGCTCCAGGGCAACAATCTCGCAAGTGGTGTGCAAACCGAGACTGGTCGTCTCATGAGAACGCCGTACTATATGTCTCCAGAGCAGTGCCGCGGCGCTGGCAATATCGATCATCGCACGGACATCTAATCCCTCGGTTGCGTGCTCTATCAGATGCTGCGCGGTCGGCCTCCCTTCACGATGCTGGGGTCGGTAGAAGTCTTAGATCCTCACATTCACATTGAGCCCACGCCGGTCAACGAGATCGAGCCCTCCATTCCTATCGAGCTTGCGAATCTCACCATGCGACTATTGGATAAGGACGTCAACAAGTGTCCTCAGACCATGCAAGCGGTGATGGATGGTCTCAACGAGATCGCCTCATATACCGAAATGCTGATTCCTGAGCCCAGTCTTGCGGCTTAGGCGGATATGGCGATCGAGATGTACAGGGATACGCTCGACGACATCGATCCCCTCAAGAATACGACGACCCTAGAGGCCAGCTCCGACGGCATCGAGGTTGGTCGCACTCCTCTCACTGTCGAGGTTCGGCAGGGCAAAGGCAGTATGGGCTTCCTCTTGCGCAAGACCGGGTTTCGCAACGCCACCGTCGAACTTCCAGTCTCCGAAGATGGTCTCGCAAAGGTTGTTCTCAAAGGGCGCAACACAAAGCCCTCGTCAAAGAGCACCGAACCCGCGGAAACCGACGAGAAGAAGGCGTACCCAGCACTCAACCCCGGGGATTTTGGTGGCGCCGGTCCAGACACGCCAGTCGAGCAAGTTCTCCACCACGCCCCTTATCGGCGCTAAGAAGATCTGGCTCAGCAAACATAGCTACTTAGTCTGGCGCCCTCAGAACTAACACGAATCGATCGAACGCCAATTCCGCGTTCCGGTCCATCCGTGGTAGCACGTCACGAGTGTATCGAAGTATTGCAGGTGTTCTCTTTTGTCTCGCAATAGTTGGGCTCGCTGGCTGTGGGCCTTCGACAGAAGGCGACGGCACGCAAGGGGCAGACGGTGACACGCAGCAAGTCGCCAATGCCGGGACTCAGAACTCTTCAGACGCGACCCCCGATCGGGTAAATGCGGGAGTATACGCCCACAGCTAAACAACTCTCTATCGGCTCGACCCAAACACTCTCGAGGTGACGACGATAGCCGACTTCAGCGGTTGCTCCAGTGTCGTCGACATCGCCCTCGACAAGGACTCCAATCTCTACGGCACCACATTCAGTGGCCGCTACTCGATCGATCGGACAACGGCTGTTTGTACATAAGTTGCAACGGGGAAGTACTCCAACTTACTCACGTTCGTGCCAGCCGGCGTTCTTGATCCCACCGAAGAAGTCCTCGTCGCCTACCTGGACTCCGAGTACATTCGGATCGATGTAGACACCGGGGCGATTATTACAATCGGTAGCATCGGCGGGGTCTCTCCTCGAGTGGCGACGTGCTTTCCGTTAAAGGCGGCGGCACCTACCTAACCGTGAGCGGCCCAGGTTGCAGCGATTGCATCTTCGAAATCAATCTAGCGGACGGTAGCCTGCAACGCAACTGGGGCGACTTGGGCTTCTCCACCGTCTATGGCCTAGCCCACTGGGCCGGAGTCGCGTACGGCTTCAGCAACAGTGGTAGCGCCTTCGCGATCGAGTTCTCGGGTAACTCCGTCGTCACGACTCCCATCGAAATCCCGCCTCTCCCACAAGCCTAAGCTTCTGAGGAGCAGGCTCTACGACCAAAGCACCAGTTATCGACTGGAATCCACCGTTCTTTCGACTACACTTCTGACGTGAATCCCGAAGAGAAGCGCGTTGCAGAACTAACGCTAGCAGTACGCGAGGGGGTCGCGACCGATGCGGAAGAAGAGGAACTCGCCCTCTACAGTGATGAGAACCCGGAGATCCAAGCCTTGGTTCGACGCGTCGAGGAGGAGCGAGAAGTGGGAGGCGAGTGGCTCGCACGAGCCAAAGCCGATCGACGTATGGTGGCCTCCGAGAACTCACCGCTCAGCCTACTTGAGCAACGAGTCGGTGTCGGTCTCATGGTCGGTGGCGGCATTGCCGGCTTCTTCTTTCCGCCCGCACTCCTCGTGATGCTAGTTGGCGCGGGCGTGCTTTCCCTCTCTGTGCTACGAGTCAAACTCAAGACTGCTGGCAAAGATCCATACGAGGATGTCGAGCGCTAGAGGGCCTCACATCCCCAAGAGACAACGCGACCTTCAATGACAATGCGAGGAAAGACAATACGATGAGCAATGAACTCGTTCCCACTTCTTCCAGCGCACTGGCCAACCAAGGCCAAATGCTCGTCGTCACCACGGATGCCATTCCGGGCTATCGCATCGTTCGAGTCTGCGGGCTTGCTCGCGGCAATACCGTGCGCGCGCGCAACTTCGGACGCGACTTTCTCGCCGGCATGAAGAGCATCGTCGGTGGCGAAGTCGGCACCTATACAAAGATGCTGGCGCAGTCCCGCGAGCAGGCACTCGATCGATTGCAGAGCGAGGCCCTGCAGTTGGGCGGCAATGCCATCGTTGCGATGCGAATCACTACGTCGACGGTGATGCAGGGAGCCGCAGAGATTTTGGCCTACGGCACTGCCGTTGTCGTCGAGCCTGAGGCTTAGGCGGCTATGAGGATTGGCAAGACGCTCAACATCAGCGTCTATTCGGTCTCGGTAGTTTGACTCTGACGCGGCCTCGGCTACAAGTCACCGGCGAATCATCCCGTAGAGTTCCTGGAACTCCATTGATTCGAGTCCAGCCCATATTGCACGAAGCTCACCCTATTGCCGCAAGGTGCGCGAAGTACTGTGCAGTCACTTCCCCACAACACCGGTGCGGGGATGTACGAGTCGGACAACTATTGTTGAGTACCTTCGCACAACGTACGCCTAGTCTTCTTTGTGAAGCGGGACTCAGTATTCGGCCTCGCCCGAGCCTCTACTCAACTGAGACAGAGAAGGTCACCTGCGCATCGCTGCCTCCGCCCACAGCGCCAAATCCACTCTCTCGCACGGTCATCGGGACGTCACCAGTTTTTGTAACCGCATCACCGAGGGGCGGCATGTGGCGAAGCGTTATGACGAGTTCGCCGCTGCCCAGGGCGGCGACCACGGTGTTTTCGAGGCCAATGGGAAGGTTGTTGAGATCCTGATCGGCATAGCCGTGCTCCAGAGGTGCCCCCGCGTTGTCTGCCGTCGGGCCATTCACTGCGCTACCGGTGAAGAAGACGAGATGTTGCTCCGCTTCATCGGCAACCTCGTCGGTAATGATCTCGGGCGGTGTCTCGAGTCGGTTTTCAAAGCCGACAGCAACATCGTAGGTCCCAGGGGAAAGCACGATATCATCGACGGTAGGAGCCTCGCCGCCATCACCATCGGGGTCGTCAAAGGTGGCTACAATAGGCGTTCCGCTCTCGGGTGCGAACGTCAAGACTACTGTGGTGATAACCTCATTCTCGTCGTGAACGTGCCCATCGTCGGCATGGCCACAGGCTGCGGCACAGAAAAAGGGAAGGAAGAGAAGTGCTTTGTGATTCATAGTCGGCTGTCTCTTATCTTAGAAATTATCTCAGTTGGACGTTGTAGACGAGAAGCGTAGGCGCACCATAAACTGGGTGCCGGTTTGATCGGCGAAGTAGCGCAAGAGGCTTGTGTAGTCACGATATTTGGCATTTAGTAGATTGGCGCCGTGGAATGAGAGTTTGACGTCTTGAGTGCCGACCTGCGTTTCCATGCCGACTTCAGCATCCAAGAGCATGTAGCCATCCGGGGGCTCCGCGAGGTCGGCTGCTGGATCAAAGCGATGTTGCTTGGCCACAAAGGTCGCCGAGACCGAGGCGATGAGCCTATCGGCAAGTGGTGTTGACTCGTGAGTATAGGTTGCATCTGCCCGCAGTCGGTCAGCGGGAATCAATACCAAAAAGCTACTGTCTGTTTGATTGCGAGCTCGGACCATCGAAAGCTGGCTGCCAATGTCAAACCCAGCTGCCACTCGAACCGTCGCACCAGCATCCGCTCCATAGAAGAGAGCATCCACCGGCCGCGTGACAAAGCGGGGAAAAGTGCCTCGTACGAGCACATCAAAGACAGGCTCTCCCGCATCGTCAATTGCCGGTGCCAGATAGATGTAGTCGGCGATATGGTTTGCGTAGACCGAGGCCTCCGCTGCAACCCTCTCGCTTGCGTAGTTGCTCGTCACAGACGCCGAAT
>JAAEPE010000040.1 GCA_024222395.1 Myxococcales bacterium | reverse complement strand
ATCCTTGCGGCGTTAGCTGAACTCACCATTGGTTGGCGGCTTGTCGTGCAATCGCAGATTGCATCGGGCAAGGTTGGGGGTGCCACCGGCACAGAGAAGGCCTTCTATACTGGCAAGATTGCGGCAGCGCGATTCTTTGCTCGCAATGTCCTCCCTGGTCTCACCCTAGCTCGCAAGCTCGTCGAGAATACCGAACTCGAGCTCATGGACGTCCCCAACGACGCATTCTAGGCCAAGCCAGTCTCGCGTGAGTTGATTGCGTGCCCTGCACCGAAGCGGGGCACCTACAAGCTGTGGGGCCCGTCTCAAAATTCTCGTTTCTTTCCGTTCCAGGGGGCGGGGGCTATGGCGGGGCGGCTGGGGATTCGGCATCCTCTCGGGAGAGCGGGTGGGCGAATGCAATTCCCCCAGCATAGGGAAATGCAGTGGGAATGTACTCAAGAGGAACGCGACGATCGGGTCTTACCCTTATTGAACTCATGATAGTGATCGCCATCATTGGCATCTTGACAGCCGTGGCGATTCCAGATTTCAAGGAGTACTCAAAGAAGTCGAAGACTGCTGAAGCTGGTCTGTTTGTTAAGAAGGCTCCTCGGGAGAATCTGTGGGTGAAACCGACCTGTAACGTCCTCGTTGAGAGAGCTACACTGCTAGATCGCAGCTCAGGGTCAGTGATTACTTGATACTCTGGCTCGTCCCGCCTCATCGCGACCTGACGAGCCAGGCGTTGCCGGCCCGAGCATTGGCGTTTGGCGCACTTAGCAAAGCTCGCGTTTGGGGGGCGGAACAGGCGCAGACGACCGCGCCAATCTTAAGAGGTGTGCCCGAGTTGTTCGTAT
>JAAEPE010000039.1 GCA_024222395.1 Myxococcales bacterium | reverse complement strand
TGGCGCGGACTTTGTCGATGGCCATGTTCATGTTCTTGGCGATGTGAAATCTGTCCAACAGATGCATCATATTCATGCCCTTCTTCTTGGATTTGTAGGCGATGACTTTCAAGTATGGCTTCCACATGTCGCTGCAGATGAACTGCAGGCCTTGTGCTCGCTCTTCACCGAGCCAACTCCAAAAGCGCATGAAGCAACAGGTCGTTCGATCTGTCCCAATCCAGAGCAAGCGCTTGCAGTGCTCATCAATTTGGTACACGACCGTGAGGTATTTGTGCCCACGGGGCCAAAGAACCTTGAGAATCCCGGCAGCTCGGTCAGCTTCACTTTCAATTCGCACTTGGCAGCGCAACGTGACCGACAGATACACCAGGATGGGCGCTAACGCTCCGTTCACGGGGCGCTGCAAGTTTGTTGTGCGCCTCCGCGGGGTCGAGCTTAGTATTGAGATTCATAGCAATCCGTGCACGCACATGGTCAGCGCTGTGCCTCCCAGTTGCACGATGCGCCAACTTGTCAGGCGCCTAGCGAAGGAAGCTCCACCAGCTTCCCCACCGACCGACCCTTCAGCGCGAGCCATTATGTGCCTAACGTGCCGACTGCAAGCCGGCCAATATGGAGATTCCAGGCCGGTAGGCACCGGACGCAGATGAAGCCCTGCCGGTAGCGCGTTGCGAGCGACGCAATCTAGTGCTTGCGAAGAATCACAACGCTGTCGAGGTCTTCTTCTCCAAACTCAATCTCCTCGTCCGCGCGATAGGAGAAGTTATGAGTCGCGACATGGGCCAGGCTGGGGACCTTGGCGAGGAGCTTCAGAAACTGCTTTTCATCGTAGGTGCGAAACTGCCAGGTTGTCTCACTCGCCAACGTTCGCGTCGGCAAGTTGACGCGGAGCCTGGCACGAATGGACTCGAGTCGCGTCTTGCGATTTGGAGGGCCACTATCGATGCGGCACTCCACCGCCGCTTGGCCGCGTCTTCCCCCGTGCTCTTCGCTATCGTCCCTCTGGTCGTCGTAGTCGCTTAGGTGAAAGCCGAGGACGTAGACGCCCCCTTTGCGCAGCGAGTCTGCCACACACTGCAGATGAGAGAGAGCGGCCTTCTCGGTCAACAGATACTTGAAGCTGCTCACAAGACAATGCGCCATTGCGTAGCGTTTGCGACCACGGAACGCGGACATATCCCCCACCCAGAGAGTGCCGCCCATGTTCCGGGCGTCAAGCCGCTTGCGCGCGTACTCTACCATGGCCTCGCCGAGATCGAAGCCGTGCACTTCGTGCCCGCGTCGCAAGAGCCCCTCCATGAGCCGACCAGATCCGCACGCCGGCTCAAGGATGGCGCCACCTTGTAGGGCATACCTTTCGTAGAGCGCTTGTAGAAAGTCGACTTCGCGGCGATTGCGACTAGCAAAGGCGATATCGTAGTAGCGAGGCAGCTGATACCAATCAACCACCTCATAGTGTCCTGACATGTTTAGCCCCGTTACCCTACTGGCGCATCGTGAAGCGACCAGAAGCGGGCTTGGGGCCATGGCCCTTGCGCTTGCGTGGCGCTGGCAAATTCGGGTTGGGATTGATTCCCAGGCGCGCATATTCGATGACGGGCTGATAGCGCAGTTTCCACTTATCCGTCTTGATGACCTCGCCGTCTTTGTAGATGCGGCGAATCTTGCTGACTTTGTACCCTGGGTAGCCTAGTTGCTCGACGACCATGTGTCCCATGCCCATGGTTGGGTCTTCTCGAGTCACGGTTTCGAAATCAATGCGCTCATCGATGCTGCGCTCGAATTCGATTTCGTCGAATGGCTTTTCTTTGCCCAAGATCTCAACATGGGAGACGCCACGCGCCACTTGGTAGTGGATGACCACAGGAAAGTCGTATGGGTTGCGGAGTTTCAAGTCGACTCGGCTCGCGACCACAGTAGCGTCGAGCCCCAGTGTCACATAGGTACTAGGTCGAGAGTGTGGCGTGACCTTTAGAATCTCTAGACCGCTAAAGAACGCGGCCCCATGCAAGGTCGTTGAAATCTGGCAAGACCCGCCGGCCATGCCATCCACCATTTGCCCTTGTGAGATCACGTGGGCCATCTTGAAGCCATCTTCCAGAAGACGGTCACCCGTTAGCGCGTTGAACGAGAACTCTTCACCCGGCTTCAGGACGTAGCCGTTGACCTTGCTGGCGAGCAGTTTCAGGTTCGCATTGCGAGTTTTCTCAGCGACGGAGAACTTCGTCTTGAAGCTGCCGACTATCGCGGAGATGTCCGAGACACCCAGATCTGCAATTGTTCGCTCCGCCGGCACCGGAACGCCTTCGAGTTCCACCGTCTTTGCCCCCGTGCGCAGAGCAAATTGCACAGCACTCACTGCCCCGAAGAGATCGATAGCTAGGCCGTCTTTTGCGGCGTGCACCTCGCGCGCCTCAAGATCGAGATAGGCGTTTGCCGCCCCGTGGTCCAGGCGCGACTTGATGGGCATGAGTGCAGCCTCGATACTGGATCGGTTGCCACCCAGTGCTTTCCTCTCGATGCTCTCCCTCGTCCCAGCAAAGGAGATCTCAAGAGAACCTTCGAGGGCGGCCGCCGGTCCCTGAGAAGTCGCAGGATCGACTTTCGAGGCAGGTGATAGGACTGCCCCTGCGTTTGTGGCAGCCTCCTCCTTTGCAGCCTCCCCACTGTCGGACTGAGTGAGATATGCCCCCACGCCAACGGCTCCAATAAGAAAAAACAACCCTGCTGCACCTAGATACCCGCTGCCTGCTTTGCTCATCGCACCGAGATTGTAGCACCCAAGCCGGAAACGACGAGTTTTTGCCCGCACTGCCTGCCTCAGGACCTCCTTCTCTCTTTGACAGACACCCAACCATAGGGCACCCTCAATAGAGTATGGGTTCCTTAGTCCAACGCAACAAAGTCATTGCCAAGCGGAAAGGCACACTAGCGGCCGTGACTGCTGGCGGCTCTGTCGCCCTAGTCTTGCTCTCGCCCGTCATGGGGGTCCTCGGACTCGCCGGAGCCGCGTATCTAGGATACGACTGGTTCCACTTCCGCGCCAAGAACGGCCTTCGTTTCTAGTCTCCGTCTCCGTCTCCGTCCCCCCACGGCCTCAGTGGATCCGATGATCAGCAAGACACTCGGTGGACGCTATCGAGTGGAGTCGCACCTTGGCGAAGGTGGCATGAGCTCGGTGTATCGCGCCCAGCACATTGCCATGGCGCAGCCCGTCGCTATCAAAGTGCTGCCCACTGAGACGACAAACGACCCGAGCATGGTCAAGCGCTTCATCCGCGAAGCCCGATCCTGCTTTCGCATCGACCATCCCAATTGCGTTCGTGTGACGGACTTCAGCGCGTGGGAAGATGGCACTCTATATTTCGTCATGGAGTATCTGGACGGGCGCACCATGGGGGGCGACTTGCATGTCGATGGCGCCATGACCCCTCACGCGAGATGGCATTTTTTTTGGAACCCCCGAGTAATATGTCGCCAGAGCAGGCCAAGGGCGAAACGCTCGGCCCTGCTAGCGACGTCTACACCCTTGGCATTTGCTGCTACGAAATGCTCACGGATCCCGGATCTGCACTTGGAAGCGGCCGAGAAGGCTCGCAGGAGTGGCAACGTACTCAAACAACTTTCCGAGGCAAACGCCAACCTCAAGCGCAATCCTCGGGGCCGAAGAGCAGCATATCTCGCGGGAGAAGCGCTTCAGAAGAGTAGAGACAAGGTAGCTGCGTGTAGGTTATTTCGGAGGGCGGGCAAACGACACTACCGAGCAGCTGGATGCAGCAATTGACCGTGCTTTGCGCGAGTCCGTACAATTGACTCTCACTACTTGTCGGGGAGCTGCGCTCCCGATTCTCTGGAGGTATCCATACGTGCCCAATACTCAGGCTAGCGCCCAAGCATTCGTATCCGCCGGGACCATCCTCGGCGGACGCTATCAGGCAAACCAAGAACTTCGTGCGACGAGCTTCGGAATTCTCCTCGCCGCAACGGATACCACTAGCGGCACGCCGGTTAGTGTTCACTTGCTCAGGGAAGAGCTCTGCGCACAGCCCGACTATGTCGAAGCAATCAACCAGTCCGTCGTCAAGGCCAGTCAGGTCGACCACAAGAACGTTGGCACGGTACTAGGTGCAGGCCGAGAAGGTGTTCACGCCTTCGTGGTGTACGAGCCTATCGAAGGACATTCCCTAGGCGAACTTCTCAGTCGGAAGCGCGAAGAAGGCAGCACGTTCTCGGGTAAGCAAGTGAGCAACATCGCCGCTGGTCTCACTGCCGCCGTCGAAGCGTGTGCCAAGATCGGAGGGCACGGGGCCATCACACTAGAGTCCATCACCGTCAACAAGAATGGCGGAGTCATCCTCGCAGATCTAGGACTGGGCATTCTAGCTCCTGCACTTGTCGAGAGGATGGGAGCGCGAGTGTCACCGGAGGTCCGCTCTGGTAAGGGCCCCTCCTCGCAGGCAGATGTCTACGGCGTCGGGGCGGTGGTCTACGAACTGCTCGTTGGCGTAGCACCAGAGAAGGGCTGCAAGCGACCGAGTGAAGCGGCCAGCGGTATATCTGCCCTCGTAGATCAATTCGTCGGCGCTACGACCAACCCAGATCCATCAAAACGACCAACCGTCGGCCAGATTGGGCCAGCAGCCCAAAGAGCCCTGACTACGCCTTCAGCCACTGAGCTGCGGCAAACCTCACAGGCGGTAGCCACCCCTGCCCGGCCAAGCCTGGACCAATCCATAACCGCGCCCCGCCTCGATGCAACCCCCTTGCCGCCTGGCGCCATGAGCCCTGCGCTCATTCAGGCACTTTCCGAAACCCACGATCGCTGGCTTGTGACCAAGGGCAAACTGGACTACGGCCCTTTCCCGCTATCTGCGATTGTTGAGCAAATTCAGAGCAACCAGATCCTCCCAGGCAATACCCTGGTCGACAACGAGACCGGCAACCGCTGCAAGGTGGAGGACAATCCACTGCTATCGGATCTTGTCGATGTCGCAAAACAAGCGCGCGACGATGCGCGACGCGCCAACGCCGAGGTCGCCCACGCCAAGCAGGAGCGCAGTCGTGGTGCCTTTGTCTACGTCATTATCGTCGCTGCTATCGTTGGTATCGTTGGTGGCGGCTACCTCACCATCAAAGCCCTCAGCAGCGACAACACCAAGTCCAGCAGCAAGAAGCTCGCACTCGACGAGGGCTCCCTTGAGGCAAAGATAAGCTTCCCTTCAAAGGCCCAGGCCTCGAAACATCGAAAGAAGCACCGCTCCAAGGGCAATGGTGGGGGCTCAGGCCTCGCAGGAAAGGCCGGCGGCTGGGACGACAGCCTGAGCTTCGACATGGCCGGCGGCGATGTCGGGTCTGAGAGGCTGAGCGACAGCCAGGTCAATCCAGTCATACAGCGCTCTGGCGGCAAGCTTGGCGGCTGCCTGCAGCGCACGAAGACCAGCAGTGCCTTCATCGAATTCATGGTCAAAGGCACCGGCAAGGTCTATCAAGTCCGCGTCAATGGCAGCACAGGTACGCCGGTTGCAAAGTGCCTACGAGGTGTGATGTTTGCGATGAAGTTCCCCCCCTTCGACGGAGTTCGCTCGAAGCATAATTTCGACCTAGGATTCTAGTCTTGCGATCCCCGGCCACACCAAGTGCGCCCGGCAAGCGCCCGTATGTCTCGGTTCTATTGGCGGTCCTCCTGGCTAGCCTGCTAACGCCCTTGGTCATGTTGCCAAGGGTTCTCCCCGGTGGCGCTGAGGTATTGGCGGGGGCACCAGCGCCGATGAGTATTCGCGTATCTCCTCTCGAACCGAGTGCCATTACAAGGCCAGGGAGCGCACTCGCAGTCATCAGAGGCCAGGAGGTCACTGCGACTCAGGTAGGATTCGCCATGGCGCGCCCCCATCCACGAACTGGGGATTGGGTGCTTCTCGCTGTGCTGCTCTTCGCCGCGAGCCTCGCTTGGGCACTAGCAGTCGCTCGCGAGCCGAGATGCCGAGGCATCCGCGAAGTCGCTGTCGATGCAGCCCTTGTAGTCTTGGTGACGGCGACTTGCTCGGCAATTCTCTTATTCACGCCGGTCTCCCTCTTCGCCCTCCCTGTGGGCCTGGTAGCGATACTCAGTGCGCGGCGTACGTCCCGCACCTGCGCAGTGGCTGTCGGCATCCTTTCCGCAACCGTTGTGGGCTCGATGGTCGGCGGCTCCCTCGCTCTAACCGTCGTGCTCCTCGCTCAAGCCTCCGGCCCCACTCTTCTTATTCGCCGCAATTCGTCTTTCGCCCGCCAGCTCACAGCAGTGACTATCGCGGCAGTGTGTGCCTTGCTGCTCTATGCACTCCTCTACTTCGCCGCCTGGGACCATTTGCCCACAAGCACCTTCAGCGGCGTTGGGACCTGGCTGGCCTGCGCCATAGGCCCGTTCGTCGCGCTCCTCGCCGCAACCATCCTGGCGCCGCTCTATCTTGTGCTCCGCGGCGATGTGTCAAGACGCGCACTCAATCGCCTCCAAGAGCTCTCGCAGCCTGTACTCCGCGAGCTCGCACAAAAGGCACCAGGCAGCTGGCAACACAGCCTCGCTTTGGCAAAGCTGGCTGAGGCGGCAGGCGATAGCATCGACGCCGACACTCAACTATTGCGAGTTGGGGCTTACTACCACGACATCGGCAAAGTCGCCCAGCCCCGTTACTTCATCGAAAACGCTGCGGGCTCAGAGCGCAGCGTCCACGAGAATGTGTCCCCCGTCGACTCCCGCAACGGTATCTTCAGCCACGTTTCCAAGGGCGAGCAGATCGGCAGAGAGGCGGGCATCCCCGAACGCATCCTAGACTTCGTGCGAATGCACCACGGCCAAGGCCTACTCGAGTATTTCTGGACTAAGGAACAACTCTTAGAATCTCAGCGAGGGGTGAAAGCAAAGACCGAATCGGACTTCCGCTACCCTGGGGCCCTCCCCAATAGTCCTGAAACCGGAATCCTCTGCATCTGCGACGCGGTCGAAGGTGCAACCCGTCCACTCAAGAGTCCGAGCCCTTCAGAGCTAGAAGAGCTTGTTCACCACATCATCTTCGGAAAGGTTCGAGTAGGCCAACTTGAGTTCTCTGGCCTCAGCCTGCGAGAGCTTCAGCCTATAGCGAAGGCGCTCACCCACGCCCTGCAGGCGGCCCATGCCCCAGTCTCGCAGAACTCATCGAGCCGGCAGAATGTCTCAACTGCTCCAGGAACGGCGAAGGCCAGGCCACTGTGTGGCGAGCTTCCCGACATGTCCGAGCTCACTCCTATACGTCTCGACTCCCACGATCGGCCGAGCAGCCGCTGGAAGCGAGTCGCAAAGGCTACGCCGCCCGGAGACGCAAAGTGCGTCGCGGGCCACGCAGAAACCGCCGACATCGCGCATGTTGGGACCGACGATACGGTGCTGGTGATCGACGTCGAACAAACGCGTGACACGGACGCAGATCAGATCATCACCGAGGATCTCGGGCTGCGGACGACGGAGTTCGAGACGGTGGGCAGTGGCGAGGTTGCGGCCGCAAGCGATCAGGACGACGCTCTAACGAAAGACGAGACAGAGACCGCCGAAGCCCAGGATAGTGCGAACACGACAACCCGCGGCCTCCGACCGGTAGCCGAGCCCAAGCCAACAGACGAGGAGCCAGTGCCCCCCCCTGCAAGCCAAGCTGCCCCCAAGCCCGAATCCAAGCCCGAATCCAAGCCCGAATCCAAGCCCGAATCCAAGCCCGAATCCAAGCCCGAATCCAAGCCCGAATCCAAGCCCGAATCCAAGCCCGAGCCGGCCATCAAGGAGCAGCCCCTCCTCCTCACGGCGCTCAAGCGAAGCGGACCACCCTATCCGCCTCCGATGTCTCGCCGCAATACGATTCCACGTGGCAAAGGCGAACTCCTCATCGAGCCTGCCGAGGAGCAGCTCGCTCTGGTACCCCCCAAGGGGTGGGGCGCCCCAACTGCGTCAGGCGATATCGAGGCAACCGAGCCGCAGACCGAGCGCCCTGGGTGTGATGATACCGACTAGACCGTCGAGCGAAAAGAATGACCGAGGATGGTGAGTTCTGATTCTTCGATTGCAAGGCGCGAATGAGGATTTTGCCGGGGCAAATGACGAAATGAGCAACGCTGCAATCGGGAAAGCAGGACCATCAGACCGATCATTGTTTGCGCTCGGCGGTCTAGCGCGCGGTTGCCAGTCGAAGCACTAGAATAGCGAACTCGGCATCCTTGCCCTCGGCTCAAGATTTCTGGAACGCTATCCGCGAATCAAGCCAGTGCGCTTCTTGCCAGCTTGGGGCCCAATGCGGATGGCGCGGACGTCCTCGGTCGCGATGGCGAAGAAGTCGCCCTTGCCGGTGGACGCGAAGACCATCTCATCACTCACTTCGAAGGAGCGGACGTCGGCTATCATAAGAGCTTCGCCGCCAAGGCTAGCGTAGAGGGTTAAGCTCTTCTCCTCGGGGATGACGATCTTTTCGCCCTCTTTCGTTCCTTGGCCATACTTGCTTACAATTTCTGCCAGGGTCTTGGATTTCATGATTAGCCGATTCTATTCGCGACTTAGCGCCCGGCGCCACCGAGAGCGTGCGATTGCCCTACCGCTTCTCTTCGCGCTCGGCTCCTCTTGCGGCAAGCCACCAGCAGGTTCGCAAGAGCCCGCCCCATTGGCATCCGTGCAGAGTCTCATCGAGCGAGCTGAGGACGCTTGGCGAGAGCGCCAATACGAGGAGGCACGCGCTCTAATAGGAGCGGCGGGAGGAGCGCCCGACGCAACATCCGCTGCCCTCGCAAATCGCGAGTTTGCCTCTGCACTGATCTTCTGGGGGGAGTACGAGGGGGGGCGAGGAGCGGCTAAAGATAAGCCTCCAGCAAGACCAAGGGCAGGCCCGAGTCTGGCATGACCTCGGCATGGTGCAAGAACATCAGGGTAGGCCAGAGCTTGCCCCAGCCTCGCTCAAGAAGGCCGTCGCGCTCGCTCCAAAGGAGCCGCGAGCCCGCGTGGCCTACGCCGCCCTGCTCACAAAACGCTCGCTGTTTCAGGAGGCCATCGCCCAATACGAAGCCCTCCTGTGCCTGCGGCCGCCCCCTCGCATCGAATAAGCGACCCACGAGGCCTTGCGGCTGCTTCGAGCCCAGGTGACGTGATAGCAGTGAAGCGCGTGCTCGCTGGCCAGGTTCAGGCTATAACTTGGCATGTCGCGCACCTCCGTCGCATTCTGTCT
>JAAEPE010000038.1 GCA_024222395.1 Myxococcales bacterium | reverse complement strand
GTCCCAAGAAGGCCCAAGAAGGTAGACCCACGAGGCCAAGCCCGCCTTTGTAGGAGGATCCTCGAGATCTTCTGAGCGTTCATCTCTAGGCGTCACTCATGTCCGTTCGCAGCTCGCGCTTCTCGCGCACTGCTCACGTTCGTCCGATGTCAAAATGCCCCGAAGTTCCACGTGATTTGTGAGCCATCGCGACAGAATGAAGTTACGCTGCGAGCCGAATTCGACACTTTCAGCAGCGCTGGGCCGAGAAAGGGCGATTTCCGGACGGGCACTACCTAGCGATCGAGGCACGAGGATGGGGCGCAGTGTACGCAGGGCTTCTCTGGATACTTCGTAGACTTGGAACATCGTAGGGCCTTTCGTTTCTTGGGGTTCACAGCAAAGGGCGGAGCCCGTCCCAGAAGACGAAAGGCCCGGAGAAGGTCCAAGTCTACGAAGCCCCGCCCCACGAACCGAAAACCGGGCCGGAACCGGAGCGGGAGCCCGAACCCGAGTCCGAACCCGAGTCCGAACCCGAGCCCGAGCCCGAACTCCTACCTATGAGAGAGAACTAAGCCGTCGTACTCGCGCAGCCGATCCCGAGATTCTCTTACGGAACGCGGCATCACCACGGGCTTTCTCGAACAATGCTCCTCGAGCCTCTTCTTGATGGGCTAGATTGCGACAGAGCAGCAGTACATCGCAGCCGGCATGCACAGCGCGAATCGCCGCGTCACCAACGCCGTAGTTGTCGGCGATGGCCCGCATGTCCAGGTCATCGCTGATGACAACCCCTTCGTAGCCAAGTTCGTCTCGGAGTAGCCCCGTGATCACGGTCTTGCTAAGAGTGGCGGGGACAGTTGCGTCCAGGGCGGCAAAGACGACGTGTGCTGTCATTAACATGGGGATGTTGGCGGCGATTCCGCTCACAAAAGGCGCGAGCTCAATCTCCCCGAGTCGCCCCATATCGTGGTCGAGCCTTGGAAGTGCCAAGTGACTATCCGTCGCTGTATCTCCGTGGCCGGGAAAATGCTTGCCGCAGGGCAGAATACCCGCATCTTGCAAGCCATCGGCAAACGCCAGTGCTCGCTTCGCTGCCGACTCGGGCTTCTCACCGAAGGCTCTATCACCGATGATCGGATTCGCTGGGTTGGTGTGCACATCCAAGACGGGGGCAAAGTCGATATCGAAGCCCCATTGCGCAAGCTCGGCGCCCATTGTCCCTCCAAGCGCTCGAACCGCTGCAAGTGCTTCCTCGTCGCTACCGGGTGCGACAGAGAGCATCGGCGGATAGTGCTTGGCGGGCGCCTTGATGCGCTGCACCCGCCCGCCCTCTTGGTCTACAGAGATTAGGAGCTTCTCTCCACTGGCACGCCCTGCCTCGTGGAGTTCATCGTTAAGTCGTCGCAGCGCGAGAACATCTGTTTCATCACCGTGTTTGGGGAGATTGCGAGCAAAGAGAGTTACCCCTCCCGCGTCACCTGCGCTGAGAGTGTCCCTGAGACGGTCATCAAGTTCCGTGCCCTCAAATCCGACCCAGAGGAGTCGACCGATGTCTTTGCGAAGTTCGCTGGTACTCACTGCCGCACTATAGCGCGCGATGCGCCGGGGAGCCCCGGCGGAATCAGTGTTCATGGGTCCAGAAGGGCGGCCCTGGCATCGCCACAGACGGCCAAGTCTCACACTCGAGCCCAGTCTTGTCCACGCATGACTCGACCTGCTGCGCCTTGAATCGAACCATGATGACACCACTAGAGCCGTCGAGGTTCAAATCGAAGGGCACCAATGGTGTGGATTATCTCATCGGCCTGGCGAAGAATTCGCGACTCAAATCCATGCTTGCAAAGCCCTCCGAGCGGGCTCACCGCGAGCATTTGCGAACCGGTGATGCGTCACGAGCCTTCAAAGAGATTCGTTATCGGACACAAGAGACATGGAGTTGCACGCGCCGAGTGATCGGCAAAGCCGAGCATCTATCGAAAGGAGCGAACCCTCGTTTTGTCGTTACCTCGCTCTCATCCAAGGAATTTGAGAAGCGCTACGTCTACGAAGATCGTTGGCGCAGGCCTGGGGACGCTACCCCGGAACACCTCACTACTCAGGCGCCGATGTGAGCGTTGCTCGCCCTAGCAACTCCATACGAGCCGGGCTGTGCGGAGCACCGTAGACGAATAGTTCGGTGCCTCTCCGGTACACAACTTCCGGGCGTCCATCCTCATCAAAATCCAACACGCCCACTCTAGTAAGGCCCCCCAATGAAGTTGAAACGGATGCATAGTGCATCTCACAAGTGCGACCGCCCTCCTCTAGGAAGGGCAATTCAACTGGGTTCTTCCCCGCAATCAGTTGCTCGAGAGAAAATCGCTCGGCGGTGCCGTCTCCATCCACGTCAACCACAAGGTGTTTGCCTATCTCGCACGCAACTCCTGTGCTGAGCACCAGAGTATCGGGATCTTCTTCGTAGGGCCTAGCTTGGAATCCGCCTGCCGCTTCGAGTGGGGCCACGGCCAAGGAACAGTTATGGGAGGTCTGAACACAGTGCTCGTCCCTGGAGCGAATTTTGCCCAGACTATCGACTTCCTCACACGGTGAAGCGCCCAGATAGGAGCCAATCGCCAGGGACGCCCCGTTTGACGTCGCAGCACCCGCTACCGCAAAGCTGCCAGCACGCTGCCCCGCATATCCAAGGACAGAGAAGCGTTTCACCCGCCTTGCGCCGACAGCTCGTGAAAGAACATCTTCCGCCTCCGTCCAGGATGGATCTCTTGCCAGCGCGGGCTCGACGCCAGGGCGGCCCGCTGCAGACTCTGGGCAGTACCAACCGAGCATCAGGCGCGGCCCAGTCTCCACAGCCGAAACAGGCTTGGGAGTGGGCGCGGCTGCCGCAGGCTCGGGCGCCCGCTTTTGCGCTCCTCCACAGGCCACGAGGCCAAGACTGATTGCAATTCTATGATCGAATGACATCTCTCCTGTAAAAAGAGTCCCAGACGGGCAACTCGGTTGCCTGGGAGGCGGTCTCTATTGCCACCCCGGCCCTGGCGGTAGCCTATCGGACGCACTCCGAATACCAAGAAAACCCGTCGAATTTCCACGGCCTAGGCCCTTGCCCCACTCCAGTCCCCCGGTATAGTCCGCGCTCAAGATGCCGTCCGGGATCGAGTGGTCCTCGCTCACAGCCCTCACCAATCTGCGGCCTCTCACTGGCATTACCTTCCTGATTTCATCATTATGTCTCGGAAACACATCACCACAGCAATCACTATCGCCTCGGCTGCCCTTTGCGGGGCTTCTCTCATTCAGGTTGCCACTGCCACGGACGCGCAGGCTCAGGGAATGCCGGGAGCAGGCGGTCAACCGGGCGGCATGCCCACTCCTGCAGGTAGCGGCAGCTCCGAGGGAGTGGCAGAGCAAGCTCCAAAGAAGCTGGGTGCACTTCCGACGACCCCTGTCTTGCCTCCGGCCAAGGGCTCTCGCAAGAAGTTGCAAGTCTTCAGCCTCGATGGCTACTTCCGCTTCCGACACGACTGGCTCAAGCAAATGGACTTGGGCTTCACCGATGTAGAGAGCCTAGGAGGCGCGCCCTTTCCCAATGCTCTGGCATGTCGTGGAACATCCAGCCCTGGTGATTGCAAGAACTCCTACTCAAGCGCCAATGCGCGGCTTCGCCTAGAGCCAATCTTTCACATCGACGAGCGCTCGTCGGTGCACATGCAAATCGACGTATTTGACAACCTGGTGCTCGGTTCGACGCCCCTTGGCTACGCCGCCGACGGTGGTTCTTCCGACTTGCCGATCGATGCTATCGATGGCAACCAGCAAGCACCGCAAGCTGGCCTCAATAACCTCGGCGACTCCATCGTCGTGAAGCGTGCATGGGCCGAGATCGATGCTCCCATCGGTCTGCTCAAATTCGGTCGTATGCCGTGGCACTGGGGCATGGGAATGGTTGCCAACGGTGGCGGTAGGGACCCGATTCACGGCGGCTACAACCTCGATGCGGACTCTGGCGATACCGTGGATCGCGTCTCCTTCTCTGCGAAAATCCCCGGCATGAAGCTCAACGCCGGGATCGCTATGGATTGGTCTCAGACCGGTGCCCACTCAGCGACGACCGGTGAGCAGAGGGGGGTGGCAAGACAAGCCTGGGACCTAGATGATTCGGATGATTTGGGCCAGTGGTTGCTTATGATCTCCAATTTGGATAGCCCGACTCGCAATACGGACAAGCTCGCCAATGGCGAAGCGGTCTTCAACTACGGTGCCTTCCTGGCCTACAAGACTCAGGACAACGTCCAGCAAGCGCTCACAATCGGTGAGACGCCACCAGCCGAGAGTTTCGTCGCTCGCGACATGACCACGTATGTTCCCGATGTTTGGGTCAAATACGCCAAGGGCAAATTCGACGTCGAGGCCGAGGCGACCTACGTGGTCGGCAGCCTCAAGGCGCCTGACCTAGGTATTGCCGAGACCGTCGACATTCGTCAATTCGGTGGTGTCGCTCGCATGAACTACCGTCTCATGGAAGATGACCTCACCCTCACTCAAGAAGTGGGCTTTGCCTCAGGTGATCAGTGGGACAACGAAGTGCAAGGCCGCACTCATGTCAGCGGCGCGGTAGGCCTTGGGCCAGGAGACAATACTCTCGAGCAATTTGTCTTCGACCCGAACTACCACGTAGATCTGATTCTCTTCCGAGAGCTTCTCGGTGCGGTTAGCAACGCTGCCTACAGCAAGACGAGCTTCAAGTACGCCCTCACCAGCAAGTTCGCTGTTCGGGGCTCAGGCATCTTGAGCGCGGCACATCGCCCGGTAGCAACACCTGGCAACTCGACTCTCTATGGTTTCGAACTCGATGCTGACATTGGCTACGAGAACAACGGCTTCTTCGCCGGTATCTCCTACGGAATTCTGTTGCCCTTTGCAGCTCTAGACCATCCAACCGATGCTGCCTTCCCCTTCGGGGGGAGCACCAGCAACGGTGGCGGTGCAAGCATAGCACAGACCATTCAAAGTCGCCTAGTTCTGCAGTTCTAGGAGGCTGGGTGCCTTCGGCGGTTTGGCCTTGCGTTCTACACCAGACACCTAGTACCTCATCAAGATGGCCCTCCGAATCATCGGATCGTCAGAGTGCTTGGCTAGCCTTACCCCATGGCGAAGGCGAAGAAGGTCAAGAGCAGCTACGTCTGCCAATCCTGCGGACACAGTGCTCCCAAGTGGCTGGGCCGATGCCCCCAGTGCGACGAGTGGAATAGCCTCGTCGAAGAGGTGAGCCGACCAGCAGGCCGAGGCATAGCCGCTCGCCCAACAACTGCTGGTGCTGCTGCCAATAAGCCTGTCTCCATCGCCGAAGCCCTCGAGGCCGATGACCTAGAGCGCCTCTGCTGCGGCATCGATGAGCTCGACCGAGTGTTGGGCTCAGGCCTGGTGCCGGGTTCCCTAGTCTTGCTCGGCGGCGATCCTGGCGTTGGCAAATCGACTCTGCTCTGCCAAATGCTCCAGGGCATAGCCGAAGCCCACGGCAGCATTCTCTACGCCAGCGGCGAGGAGTCTGTGGCTCAAACAGGCTTGCGCGCCAAACGCGTGGGCGCAACCAATCCAGGTCTCACGCTCTACGCCGAGACCAATCTAGATATCATCTTGGAGCAAGCACTCGAGATGCGGCCGGCGGTACTCGCCATCGATTCCATTCAGACCGTGCACTGCGATGCACTCGACTCCATCCCCGGATCCGTGGGCCAAGTACGAGAGGCCACTGGGCGCCTTATGGCCTTCAGCAAGACCTCTGGCATACCGACCATACTCGTTGGCCACGTCACGAAGGAAGGCTCCATCGCGGGGCCAAAGACGCTCGAACACATGGTCGATACTGTGCTGCACTTCGAAGGAGAAGGCACCAGCCCGTATCGAATCCTCCGTGCCATCAAGAATCGCTTTGGCTCCACCCAGGAAATTGGAGTCTTTGAGATGCGAGGCTCCGGTCTATGTGAGGTCCCAAACCCTTCAGAGCTTTTCTTAGCCGAGCGCCCAGAAGACGCGCCCGGTTCTCTCGTCGTAGCAACCCTGGAAGGCACTCGGCCGATCCTCGTAGAAGTTCAGGCTCTAGTCGCCCCACCTGCAGCCAACTTTGGGCGTCGCACCTGTGCTGGCGTCGATTCCAATCGCGTTGCGCTTCTTCTTGCGGTGCTCGCTAAGAGGGCAGGCCTCGACCTCGTGCCCGAGGACGTTTTCGTCAACGTCGCCGGTGGTGTTCGCGTGTTCGAACCCGCAGTGGACCTTGGCATTGCTTGCGCGCTAGCCTCCTCTGCCTATGACAACGCCGTCGATGGAAAGACGCTTGTCTTTGGCGAGGTGGGTTTGGCCGGCGAAGTCCGCGCGGTAAACATGGCTGACATCCGCCTCTCCGAAGCGGCAAAGCTCGGCTTCGAACGCTGCGTCCTGCCCGAGCAAAACCGCCAACGACTCGAGAGCGACCATGGGCTCACTCTGGTTGGAGTGAGTACCGTCAAAGAGGCACTCCGAGCTTTGTCATAAGGCGCTACGCCAAGCGAGTTGCCGCCAGCTGCCGCCGCTCCCTACTACTTGGGAAGCTTGATGGTCGGCTTCTCTGGGTGCCGCTTGTAGAGCAGCATCGTCTTGCCGGTCAATGAGACGTTGTGCGCCTTCGCACGCTCAGCCAGAGGCTCAGCCACGTCATGCCTATCTTCGGTGCTGCTCTTGCCGAGCTTCACTTTGACAAGCTCGTGATCCAGGAGTGCCTGCTTTAGGGCGTCCACCACGCCATCGGTAATACCGTCTTTGCCCACGGTCACGAGGGGGGTCAAGTGATGCCCTAGCGACTTGAGGTGACTTCGCTGGGCTGGGCTAAGCTTGTTTTGGGACACGGTGGGCTCCGTTTAGCCTCCGATCCCTTTGTATGTCAACCATCAGAATTGAGAGGGAGCGAAGATGTGTGGGCACTTTAGCCCCACGGTTCGCCAAGGCCTGGCTGGGGCTGCCAAGACCGGGCATGAGCACACCACACTGTCTGCTGGCCCCAAGTGACCCTCCACAACCTCCGTGATCTCGGCAGGTTAGCGCAGGCATCACTGGCCCACGATCTGCGGTACTCAGCGCCATAAGAGCCGCCGCAATTCTCGCTGGGATTTCGCTACTGACAGGCCTTGGGGCATGTACGGAGCCACCTCTACGAGAGCCCCACTCTCGACGACAAGAGAGCCGACGCAGTCATCAACACATCACGGATGCTCTGACCCAGCGGCGATATCTACCTCATCGTCGAAAACGAGGAGAACGAGAGCACGCCAGCGGTGGTTGCGCTCCTCGATGCGGCGATTGAGCCTGAGAATAACTCTGCCATCCGCTTTCACTTCATTGCCGAGCCAGAAGAGGCTGTGGATAGATTCTACGTCACATTCGATGCCAGATCTGGTGATGGGCAGTATGGGCGAGTGGCCGCCGGTCCACAGACAGGAGGAGAAGCCTACTCCACTGCCAAGTCGGTCAAGCACGAGTTAGCACACGTCATCGGCCTGGCGCACACGCAACAGAGATTCGACAGGGATGACAATGTCGCCGTGCACAACAATTTCATGCAACAGGGCGCTTACACGCACTACCGCAAGATTTCGGGTCTCACACTTGTCGGCCCCTACGATACCGAGTCCATCGTGCACTATGACTCGGAAGACTTCAGCTCAGACACCTGCGCTGCAATGTCATTCGGAGTCTCGGACCCAACGGAATGCATCACCAACAGTCCCAGATACAGGGCCACTCCAGCCAACAGCTATTCCGAGTGGAACTTTTCTGTGTTCTCCGCTCTCTACTCTGAACCCCGCTTCTGCGAAGACCGATGTGCAGATGCACAACGCTACGAAGAGCCTCAAGTGCTAGAGCACTTGGCTCGCCTGAGCGACTGGGAAATCCTCCGAGGGGCTTGCCCACGCAGAGCGTTGGCGACAGCCCCGCGCCCCAAATTGGGAGACAGGGGCACGCCTGGCCACTCTCCGCGCCCAATACTCGTGAAAGCAGAGCCAACCGTTCCATGAATGAGTTCGGCTCCACTAGGACTGGCAGGCGGCTTCAATCTCACGAACAGTCTTTGGGACACCGGTGCTGAGGTTCTCGTTACCCTCCGCCGTCACAACCAAGTCATCTTCGATGCGAATACCGATGCCGCGAAGCTCCTCGGGGATGTTCTCGGCATCGGCAGAGATGTAGAGGCCGGGCTCCACCGTGATGACCATTCCAGGCTCAAGTGGACGAGCCACGCCGTCCACCGAGTATGGACCGACATCATGCACATCCATGCCGAGCCAGTGACTCGTGCGATGCATGTAGAACTTCTTGTAGCTGCCATCTTCGATGCGCTCGGCAACAGTGCCCTCGAGAAGGCCAAGCTCGATCATGCCGGCGGTGAGCACTTGCACGCATCGATCGTGAATTTCGTCGATCGTGACGCCCGGCTTCGTCATCGCAATAGCCTGCTCTTGCGAATCCAAGACAATCTCGTAGCAACGTTTTTGGGCATCTGAGAACGTCCCGTTCACGGGGAATGTGCGCGTAATATCCGCCGTATAGAATTGGTACTCGCAGCCAGCGTCGATCAGCACGAGGTCACCGTCGGACAATTCCTGGTTGTTCTCGATGTAGTGCAAGATCGTCGCGTTGGCGCCGCCTCCGACAATAGAAGTGTAGCCAGGGCCGGTTCCACCGTGACGCCGGAAGCTGAAGTCGATGCCCGCCTCGATCTCACTCTCAGATACACCAGAGCTGGCTGCTCGCATGGCCTCGATATGGGCGACAGCCGTCAGCTCGGAGGCCTTTCGCAGCACGGCTAGCTCCTCCTCGCTCTTGCGTAGCCGCAGCTCGTGCAGCGTGAAACGCGGATCTACGATACGCAGGGGTGGTCGAACCCCCCTTCGCTCCCCCTGGCGCAACTCGCCCAAGAGTTCGATAACCAACTTGTCGTAGACAGGGTTGCTTCCCAACTCGTAGTAGAGATTGTCGACATTGGAGATCAACGTGCGGAGTTTGCTACGGAGTTCCTTGTTCGAGAAAGCCTGGCTGGCACCGTAGTCGGCAATTGCCCCTTCAACCCCTGACCGCCGACCGTCCCAAATCTCGCGTTCAGGATCCTTGGAACGCACGAAGAGGGTGTAGGGGCTGTCCCCCTCGGTTCGAAGCACCACCGTGGCGCCGGGCTCTGCGAATCCACTTAGGTAGTAGAGATCAGAGCACTGCCTGTAACTATAGCTTGCGTCCCCGTTGCGAAGGAGTTCGGGTGGCGAGCCAACCAGTGCAACCGAATTTGGGCCCATCGCTTCCATGAAGGCAGCGCGATGCTTCGCAAATACTGATGGCTTGAGCATACGTGCCATATACCACGGCAAGCGTGCGAGGCGCCGCGCACGAGTTTCGAGCGGAGGGAAGACTAGAACGCGGTTCCGAGCGTTGCCAGCTAGGCTGGCTTCTCTCCTCTAGACCGTCGAGCGAAAAGAATGACCGAGGATGATGAGTTCCCATTTTTCGAGTGCAAGGCGCGAATGAGGATTTTGCCGGGGCAAATGACGAAATGAGCAACGCTGCAATCGGGAAAGCAGGACCATCAGGCCGATCATTGTTTACGCTCGGCGGTCTAGCAGCTACGCTGGGTTGGATGAGCCGTCTGCGTCTTGGCTGCGGAACATTGCCAGAGCGATCTTGTTGATCAAGTCATGCACGTCAAAAGGCTTCTCTACCACCGTATTCGGGCCGTTCAGAATCCGGCCGCCGGCCACTCCGTTGATAGCTGTCATCACGAGCACAGGAATGTCGGCTGTGCTGAGATCTTCTTGTAGTTCTTTGAGCACCTGGGTGCCGCTCATGTTCGGCATCATCACGTCGAGAAGAATAACGTCTGGCCGATTTGCAGCCACCGACTCCAGTGCTTTGTAACCGTCTGCCGCAAGTTCGACGGTATAGCCCTCGTCTTCGAGCATCATGCCGATAGACCCCCGCAGTAGGGGGTCGTCATCGACTACGAGTATGCGACCATCAGACACGAGTAATGTGAAGGTCAAAGCGTTCGACCTTGTCTATCAATGTAGCATGCGGGGAACTATGGCGACCTGTTCCAGCACCGATTCTGGCACACAGATGTTAGGATATTTGCAATGGAGAACAGCCACGCTGAAATCTTCTCGTCTCTCAGGATCGTGATGATCGACACCTTGGTCGAGTCACACCATTCCATCGACGACGCCTTTGGGACTCTCCCCCTAGGGATGATCCGAGGTCAGTTCAAGACGGTCGTTGACCAGATGCACAAGTATCTACAAAGTCCATCGCCTGCACATCTCTATCAATCGGTCTCGACCTGGACCGCGACACTGCTCGGAGTCGGGCTCTCGCCCCGCTCAGTACTGCGCACTGTCGTAACGATGGGTGACCTCGTCGTTCAAGCGGCAAAACGAGAGCTGCCATCGGGGCCCGCCACGAACCTTTTTCTACGAGAGCTCGTTCGCCTGAACTTCAACGCAGCTCGCGAAGTCGTTGCGATCTTCAACGATGAGCTTGAAGAGCAGCGCGCAGGTGTTCCAAGCATCACTCCTGGCGAGGCGAAACATGCCAACTAGTCCTCGCGTCATGACGGACCGAGCGCTAGAAGTTGATGCTTCCGGCAAAACAGATGTCGGACTTCTTCGCAGCGAGAACCAAGACTGCATTTTTGTCGACCAAGCGCAGGGGTTCTACGTGGTACTCGACGGCATGGGGGGACACCAGGGAGGTGCCACGGCCTCTCGTGTCGCTCGCGATGTCATGGTTGAAACCATTGCCCAAGGTAGGGAAACGTGGCCGCCAGGCAAACTCTTGGTCGAAGCGTGCAAGGCAGCGGGTTCCGCAGTGCATTTGCAAGCAAGGGCCGATCGCGAACTGCACGGCATGGGCACCACCGTCGTAGCCCTAGCCATGCCGCGCGTCAACCAAGCTCTCATAGCTCACGTCGGCGATTCGCGGGCCTATTTGCTGCGCAAAGGCCGGCTCCGACGTCTCACCGCCGACCACACAATCGTTGCGGAGCTTGTGAGCGCCGGCAAGTTGACACCAGAGCAAGCCATCGACCATCCACACGCAAGTGTGCTCTCGAGAAATCTCGGAGGGCTTCAAACAACCGAAGTAGACCTACTCGAAGTCGAGCTAGAGGAAGCCGACCGACTCCTCCTGTGCTCAGATGGCCTCAATGGATACGCCACACGCAACGCAATCGAACAGGTTCTGAGCGGGGCCGCCACCCCGGAAGAAGCGACCACTGATCTTATAGAACTCGCGAAGCGAGGCGGGGGTGGAGACAACATCAGTGCAGTCGTCGTCGAGATTGGGAGAGCATCATCCGAGTTGCCGGAAACCATCGAAGAAACCGGCGCAGGCGCTTGGTGGAGTCGAAGACCTCTATTTATGGAGGTGTGCCGAAGCATGGGGCTAGGAACGTCCCCACTCGCGAGCAGTCTCACAGAGGCCGACGCGCTCGACCTTCTGGGAGGTAGTTTTTGCGAGGCGATGTACCTCGATCTAGAAGGCACCACAGGTATACATATTTGGACCTACGCCGACAGTCTCGTGAAGGCGTGGTTTGAGCGGGACGGAAGATACGGCCCCGTTAAGGAACTCTTCGATGTATTGCGCGCGGCAGCGCTGTCCGTGGCGAAGGACGTGAGCCGAAGTGATGAAGACCTCGGCGTATGCCTCGAAATTGCCCTGCTACGCGCGCTCATCGTCGGCGAGATGGTCGTTGGCGGCCAAATTAGCGAGTGCATCAAGGTGGCAAACGAGACCTTTGCGAGTCGCAGGGTGACCACAGACCTTCCCGACGCCACCTTCGCCAATGTTGCAACGGTGCCCTTCAGCCCCACCGAGTCGCCTATGCCTGTCGGTCCCGAAGTCAACAAGTGTCTGGCCGACGGCGCGGGCGCCGCAAAGGAGCAACTTGGCGGTGACGAATACTTGATGCTGCACGCGATCATAGATGCCGCGCACTCAAGTGCCTCAGAGTTTTGCGGAGAGGCGGACATGTCGGCCGCCGCAATTGACCTCTATGGCACCAGGCTCCTGACCGAGCAAGAGATCAATCCTCTTCTCGATGGTCTGGAGACCGCACGAGTAGCTCACCTTGCCGCTGTGGACGCTTTGCAGGTATCACCGGTCGCCCGTGCCACCGCTCTCTGCGCACTGGCGCTGGCTCATCAGAGCCTTTTCCATGCCTTCGCCCTGGTCGCCGTCGACGCTGGCAAGCCCACAACGGATAGGCTGCGAGAGATGAATGCCAGCACATCGCTCATGCGCGCCAGGCTTGAACGCAACGAGCAACACCTCGCACACTTCGAAGTGGACATCGACACCGTGGAGGACTTGCAATCATGAGCCTCGAGATTACAGAACGACTCGAGGTACTCCGAGACGAAGCTCTCAACACCGCTGACTTCGGTCCCGACGCGGGGGGAGCGGAGGTCTTTGATGCGATCCTCAGCCGAGTCGCGCGCACGAGTGAGACGGCCCCGGGCCTCGACATGTCACTGCGCGAGGCTCTCAACCGCAGGCTTGCGTGGGGCGAGAATGCCTCAGCAATCACTGTCGACGGGGAAAGCGTCTGCAAACGACTGCTGGCCGCCGTCTTGCGGTCGTTTCGCGATCCAGAAGACACAGCGAGGGTCGTTGTGATCATTGCCGAGGTATCATGCACGGCGGCAAGTCACCTCGCACGCAATGCAGTCCAACGAGCGAGCAAAGAGCGAGCACTTCAGCGACGAGAGATGATGGTGCAAAGGCAGCTCGCCGCGGCTCTGGGGCAACAAGACGAGTTGATTCAGAGCTACTCGACTGAGCTGAAGAGCTAGGCGGCCAAGCGGCCTCACGGCACCAACTTAGGGTCGAAGCCCCCCATGCAGTGCCACGCCTCTGGTGGCGCTATGGAAACCGAATTCTTCTGATATGCGCTCTATGGCTTGCCCCAGCGAGGAGAGCCCCTCTCCGTCAAAGCTGACCTTGCTGGCCGGAGCCAGGCTTTCAAATCGCATATTCAAGACTCGTGCGTCGGGATGGGTCTTCAGAGCCTTCGACAACGCCCTGGTTTCCGAAGCGGCAAGGCGCGTGATTCGGAAGCGTTCTCTCCCTTCCGACCAAAGCACAATCCTCTCAGAATCTCGGTCTCCCGAGAGAACAAATTCCTGTACTCGCTCATCCGGCGACGCGCCGGTTTCGAGACCAATGTAGATGCCCTTGCCAGTGCGTTCTGCGTACTCCACCTCGTCGATTGTATGAGCGATGACGCCGTCGGGGCCGTAGACACTGGTTCGATACGCCATGATCGCGACGTTGTCGACTCGATCCATGATGAGTTCACTCACGGGTCTCCCACCCACCCGAGCGATGGGCTGCTGATAGCGATCGAGACCATCTAGCCAAGATGGAATATCAGCGCCCAACTGCAGCCTGGCAGACTTGGCCACCCTCTGGAGCTTCGCAAAGAGCCCCAAGTACTCTCGTAGGATAGCCCCCTTTGCGGGCCCCGAGAATCCCTGCAAGAGATATGGCTCGACATCAAAGCACAGCCCATCAAATCGCTGATGCCGATGCGCGGTGCGATTGCAGCGAATAACCCGCTTGGCCACCGCGAGAGCCTTCGCATGGTTTTGAGATCGCCTGGAAAATCCCCATTCCACATTCTAGCGCAACTTGCTAGAATTGCGTGGGATGTCTGCGAACTACGCGCTTGGGCTGCTGCTCCTAGCATCGCTGGGTTTGGCCACGCCCGCCCTTGCGGAAGACAAGGGGGCAGACGAGGCCGCAGAGAAGGCTGATGCGAAGCTCGCCGCAGAAATTACAGCGCTAGAGGAGGAGCTCGAGAGCTCTCCGGACAACGTGGATCTCAGGCTCAAGCTTGCCTTTCGACTGTCGTGGCAGGGGAATGGTGAGCGGGCTCGGGTCGAATCCGAGAAGGTTATTGCGGCCGCTCCCTCCTATTGGGATGCACACATCTTGCGAGCGCGCGTCACTTCGTGGGCCAAATCCTACAAAGAGGCTCGAGAGTTTCTCGAGCCTGTGCTCGAGGCGGAACCGAAGAATGTCGACGCTCTGAAGCTCTTGGTCACCATTTCAATGTGGAGCCGGGATTGGAATCGAGCGGAATCGACCCTTCGAACACTCATCGCCATCAAGCCGAGCGCCGAGTATCACTTCCAACTCGCTCAAATCGCCATGGAGCAACTCGACCCACTCAGGGCACGCCGAGAGGCGGGCAAAGCACTGGAGCTCGACCCGGGCCATGAGAGCGCCAAGACGCTTCGCCGCCAAACGAATATCATCAAGTTCTACGCAACATCACAGATGGAGTTCTTCCCATCTCTCCTGGGGGAGAATCGTCGTGCTTACAGTCAGGCCGTCGTAGCCAGTGTGTTGCCGGGGGCAAGTTTAGGAATCGCCCTGAGGTATGATTTCAGCCGACGCTTCTCAACCGACAATCACCGCTTTGGCGCCCGAGTGAATTTTCGCGCGGACGAGGATACCGTCATCAGCACAGCACTGCGAGGCGGCGAGACGAAGGTACTGCCGCGGTGGAGTGGAGATGTCGGCGTTATGCATCGCCTCACTAGGGATTTTTCTATAGGCGCGAGATACAATCTCGATTTGATGACATGGCCAGGTACGCTGCATCGGGGCACAGCGACCGTCTCGTCTCAGATAAGCGAAAACGTCTTACTCGGAGCTCAGTATTTTGGCGGCGTAATGCGCCACTGTGGAGAGACCGATTTCGTGCAAAGAGCCGCTCTGAAGAGTCGTTTTAGCCGCGGCCTTCTTGCCGCCGAACTTCGCTATGCCTTCGGAACGGAGCTAGAGCGCCCTGCCCTCTCGCCATTGCTCGAAGATAGGCTCGGCCCAGACTTCTGTCTCGACGACTTGGGCCCCGGCGTAAGCGGCTCGCCAATCGACTTGGCCGAGACTCGGGCGCACGAACTAGGTGCTAGTGCGAGTGTCACACTCACATCGTCGACCCTACTAGTTGCTGGCTACGGAATTCAGCTACGATTTGACAACAGTGAAGTACACCTCACCCATCTATCGCTGCAGCAATCCTTCTAGCAGCGTGGGACTACGAGATATCCCTAATCTACGATGGCCGCCGGCCAGGCATTGCCACCAAGCGTGAGTTCACCGCGCAGAAGGATGAACCCCGCTCCTCCTCCTCCGCCATCGTCGCTGCCCCCAACATCACCAGAGAGACTTGACCGCGAGGACCCAGCACCACCGTCTCCCGCAGGTGCTAGACCGCCGAGCGTAAACAATGATCGGTCTAATGGTCCTGCTTTCCCGATTGCAGCGTTGCTCATTTCGTCATTTGCCCCGGCAAAATCCTCATTCGCTCCTTGCACTCGAACAAGCAGAACTCACCATCCTCGGTCGTTCTTTTCGCTCGACGGTCTAGCCCCGTGCCCTCTGCCGTTGCCATGACCTGCATGGCCCCGTCATCTCCTGAGCTGCCAGAGCGAGGTTGCCCACTCCGTCGAATGCCGCCCTCACCGCCGCCGCCGTTTGCGCCCATATCGCCGTTCATCATTATGGTGGCAGATTCGACAAAGATCATTCCGCCAGAGCCACCTCCACCGCCGCCTGCTTGGACTCCACCACCACCCGCAGCGCCCGTAGCCCGCACTGAGCCGCCAGCTGCGAGCGTGAACTGCTCCGCAGCATAGAAAGCCACCGCACCTCCAAATGCGCCTTTGCTGCCACCTTCGCCCGCGAAGCCGAATCCGCTCTCGTCGGCCCCCGAACCTCCACTGCATCCCCCACGCAATGGCGTCGGAACTCCGGTCGGCGCTCCCGCCAGCCCTGGAATTCCTGTCCCAAGAAGACAAACTTGACCGTCACCAGGCTGTTCAAACTCTCGGCATCGCGGATCGCCGTCGGTATCAAAGAGCTCATCGACAGTGATTTCCAAATCCGCCCCCGGAGTGCAAAGGACACACACCCCAACTGGGAGAACGGGCACGTGGACTGGGCATCGGGCAATGGCCCCACGCTCGTATCCGCGTCGGGCGATAGTGGGTCGAATGGGCCACCATCCCAATCTCCTGCAAGCTGAGTACTGCGGTCGAAGGTGCAAGCAACCAAGACTGCGAGTCCAATCGTCCAGAGCGTATTCGGTAGTACGAATTTGCTTGCAGGACGCCTTACGAGGGCAGTGTACAGATATCTAGAAGATTCTAAACAGTGCACGCTTTGCCGCGTCGCGAACCTCGGCAACTGGGTCGTCGAGCAACGCCTTGAGCCAATCCCCGACTCGCTCTGGTTCGAGTTCGGCCAGGGCGGCGGTTGCTGCCAGTCTGACCTGTGCGTCTGGATCTCCAAGCGCCTCGGCGATTTCCGTGGCATAGCGAGTCGCATCCACGGCAGCCAATACCTTGACGCCAAGCGTTCGAGAGTCGGCGTCCAGAGCGGAACGAATCTGCTCGGCCACCCGAGTCATGGCAGTATCCGACTCCCGCCGAAGTATGCGTCTGGCATCGGCACTCGCAGTCGGAAGAGCCTCCAAGAGCTTGTGCAAGCCCTCCTCGTCCGGATTGCGAAGGAGCCCGAGCAACGCGCCTCCGGCGATGTTCACGTCCGTATCGTTCGCGAGAGTTGCGAGTATCTCGACGGCCTTTGCCGAGTCCAACGTAGAGAGGGTAATCGTAAGTTGGGCCCGCACAACCACCGATGGGTCAAAGCAACTCTCCTGCAGCTTCTGCACAACATCCGCACGGGTTGTGCCTTCGAGTGCCTTGAGAATTCCCACGCGAACACTCTCCTTTGGATCGCCCAACGCCTCGAGCATGGCTCGAATCGCATCGGGAACCTGAAGAGATACCAACGCACGAGCCGATTCGACGCGGAGATCAGGATGCTTGGAGCGCAGTAGCGCCTGTATTAGGCCCAGAGAACGCGCATCACCAATACGCCTGAGAATCCGGAGGCCACACGCCTGCATGGCCAACCCTTCCTGGCCCATCATCCAATCGTGGATACCCTCGACATGCCCCGCGTAGATCTTGGCTAGTGATTCCTCACTGGTTTCGACCAGAGCATCCTGCTCAGAACGGAGTGACTCAAATATCGGCGCGGCCTCGCTTGGTGCGGCGATGTTTCCGACCGCCTCGATGGCAAGCAGACGCACGTCGGGCTGGGGGTCAACTATCGCCTTGAGCAGTGCAGTCTTGGCCATGGCGTCGTCAGCACGCTTTGCCAAGCCTGCTGCGCAGAGTTTTCGAACCTCGGCGTCAGGATCGCGGGCAAGTGCTAGAGCCAAAGCTTCAATAGCATCTGCATCCTGCATGCTGCCGAGAGCCGAGGCAGCTCGGCGTCTTGTGTCGCTCCCCTTGCTATTGCGCAGTGCCTCTAAGAACTGTTCGATAATCGCATCGGGTTCCAGGTTGGCATCGGAAGAAGTTCGAGACTCGTCGGTCAGTGGTTTTGGCCTCAGATTTGAGAAGAAGACTACCCGAATCGCTTCCTCTTCCCTCTCTAGTGCTGCACTAACTTCGTGCCGAAGAATCGGGTCCTTCATAGCCTGCAGAGGCTCGCCTATGCCCTTGGCGCTGCCAGTTAGCCCCAGGGCAATAACCCGCAATGCTGGATCGAGCGCGCCGCTCGCCGCACCGACGATTATGTCGTGAGCAAGGTCGCCGCCAATGCGACCAATCGTGACAGCGGATCGGTCTCGAACAAAGGGATCCGGATCTCTGAGCATCGCTGTCAAAACACCGAATTGAGCCTGGGAGCCAATTTTCCCCAGGCCATTCACTGCGGCGGAGCGAACGAAGGGACTCGGATCTTCGAGGCCCGACAGGAGCCCGAGAACCGAGTCTTGACAGGCAATCTTTCCGAGAGCACCGGCGGCGCTCGATCGCAGGAGCGTCTCTTCTTCGAACAGCATTAGCCTTAGCAGCTTGGCCGCCCTCGGATCGCCGGTCTTGCCAAGCGTCCAAATCGCACCAAGACGAGTCTTTGTATCGTCCGAGGCCATGAGCACGTCGAGCAGAGGACGAACAGAGTCGTAGCCAAGAGAGGCCAGTGTTGCGCAAATCGAGTCGCGCTGCTCACCACTAGTTCTCGGCATCGCCCCCAAGAGCAAATTGATAGCGCGCTCACCGCCAATTTCGCCAAGGGAAGTAGCGGCGGCTGTACGAAGGCGATCGTCCGGATCTCCGAGACAGAGCCCCAATTCGTCAATTGCCTCGGTAGATCCACGCTCTCCGAGAGCCTTGGCAGCAAAGACTCGAACCTCGACGTAGCGATCGCGAAGACCGTCCCGCAAGAGCTGATCGACCTCTTTGCCCGGGGCGATACTCAAGACCTGAAGTGCCACGTAGCGCTCTTCATCGGACTCGCTGCCGCCCAAGGCCAGGAGCACGGAGAGCTGCTCCGTGAGCACATCGCTGGGAAAGCGTATCAAGGCCGAGACGGCTTGCTTCCGATGCATGGAATCGGCATGCGTAAGCAGCTTGATCAGTGGTTCACACGCGCTTGCATGAGCCAAGTCACCGAGCGATTCAATAGCCGCAAATCGCACTTCCTCGCTCTCGTCTTCGAGGTGGCGCAGCAAATCTACCGTGTGTCCACTGTCTCCAACAGGGCCGAGCAAGGAGGCAATGCGCTCGCGCATGAAGACATTCTTGTCGTCGAGGTGCCGCGCGAGCCGCTCTGAGAGTCCGACCCGGCCCACGGCAATGAGACGAGAGCGAGCGTTCTGCTCCTTTTCTGGATCCTGTGAGACCAAATCCTCGAAGGCATTTTCGAGCACGCCGAGTCGTTCCAGTGCCAGAGCTGCGCGGTGACGAACCTCGAGGTTCGTATCCGAGAGAGCGTTCTCAATTGGACTCGTATCAGAGGGCGCGAGCGCCTCAATAGCTTCCAGAGCGCGAAAGCGCATCCAGGATTCAGGATCGCCAAGTGAATTTACGAGCAGCGGCAAGGCCCCCTCGTCACCAATACGACCGAGCGAAGTCGCAGCTTGCGAGCGAACGGCCGCCACCGGATCTCGCAGGATGACATCGATTAGCGGCCTAAACGCGCGATTGTCGGCAATGTCGCCGAGGGCGTTGGCCACCGAAATTCGCATTTGCTCGGATCTATCGTGCAGTCGCTTTGCGAGCGCCATCGTCGCACGACGATCCCGAATCTTGCCGAGTACTTGCGCAGACCAAATACGAGCGTTGAGGTTTGGAGCGGCGTCTAGAGAGTGTAGGAGCGCCTCGGTAGCCTCTTCGCCGAAGCCAGTAATGACTTTTGCCAACCGCGGCGACGCCCACTCATCCACATTGCCTAGCTGCTCACACAGCTCGGGAAGAATACTGGTGTCGCGAATGTGTCCAAGAGCCTCGGCCGAGGCGAGCTTCACATCCGAATCCTCACGCACGTCCCGCATGGTCTCAAGGAGTGCCGGAACCGCACGAGGGTCCGCGAGTTGGCCAAGGGCGGTAGCACTGCGTGCTCGCGTCTGCCAAGCGCCGGCGTCTCGAAGGTTCTTCATGTAGCGCTCGGTAAGGCCGAGAAGGTCGAATGCCTTGCGCATGGCCTCCCCTGTCATTTTCGAGTCGCTGCCCAAGAGTGATCGCAACTCATCTTCGATCACCGTGAGGTCGTAGCTATCGCGCATATCAAAAAGCAGCTTGTCTATGCCTTTGTAGTTGCGCTCGCGAAGCCCATCCAAGAGCTGGCGCACTTCACCGGCCTGTTTGAGCAGCTTGTGGCTCATCGCTCGGCGCAAGGCTCCGCGCCCTACGACGACGAAGGTCGCCAGAGCGGAGATGCCCAGGAGCACAACTACGGATGTGTAGATGAAACTCATGGGATATCCTCGTCTTTCGTCCCCGACTATTTCTTCGGCGCATCGAGCTGCTCGCGAGCTGCAAGCACATCTTCGATGCGTTGCACGAGATCCCGCGTATCGAGAGGCTTTCGAAGAAGGGCAACGGCGCCGACCTCTTCCGCCCAGAATCTATCTGCCGGGCCAGCCATGGCGCTCATGAGCAAGACTGGAATGCCCGTACTCGCCTCGTTCTCCTTCAGCTTGCGCGTGGCTTGGAAACCGTTTAGCCCTGGCATGATCACATCGCTTAGTATGAGATCGGGCGCAAATCGGGCTACCTCTAGAATGGCAGACTCGCCATCCCTGGCTATAGAGACGTCGAAGCCAGCCGCCTTCACCGTTCGCACCAGCGAAGTTAGCAGATCGGGTTCGTCGTCGACGATGAGGATTCGATATCGTCTCATGTCGTGCCAGCAAACCCTTTTCGTGCGAATTTGTCCCAGTCCTTGCGCCCCTTAAGAAAATCCCTTAGCCCGCGCAGATGATGCCATACCAAATACTGGCGATAGCCAAAGTTGGATACGAATCCCGAGAGCAGTAGAAGCAAGGCATCTTTCACGCGCGGGTAGGCAAAAAGCACCCGCTCCCCCGTGGCGCCGGCCTCCTGGCCATAGATCGAAACGAGAACAGATGCTGTGCTCAGCACCGTATTCATCGCCGTCGCCAAGAGCATGAAGGCGATCGCGTGGGACACGGAAAACAGCCCCGCAACGACGGAGATAGGAACGATAAAGTACCCAGATGTCTCGATAATTGGTGCTAGGGCCTCGAAGAAGAGTTGATACGGCAGCGAGAACCATCCTATTTGCTTGTACCGGCGTCGAAAGAACATCTTGCGGTGGTACCAGAGAACTTCTAGGAGGCCCCGATACCATCGACCGCGCTGCTTGCCCAGATCATTGTAGACCTCCGGTGCCTCCGTCCACGCCGTCGGATGAGGATAGAACTCCACCCGATACGGTCGCTTCTTGTCG
>JAAEPE010000037.1 GCA_024222395.1 Myxococcales bacterium | reverse complement strand
TCCTCACCAAGCATGACTTCAGGAGAGACCCACTGCGGCGTGCCAACAGCCCAGCCAACTTGCGTGAGCCCCTCATCCCCCTCGGAACGAGTGTCCATGAGCTTGGCCAGTCCAAAGTCGAGAATCTTTATGAACTCGCCCTGCCCGGCGATGTTTGTCAGAAAGAGATTTTCCGGCTTGAGATCGCGGTGAATGATACCCCGGCTGTGGGCCTCGCTCAGCGCTGCTGCCGCTTGTGAGATAAACAATGCAGCACGAGACGGGTGCACCACTCCACGTGCGCTCACCTCTGCGTGTAAATCGCAGCCATCAAGCAGCTCCATGGCGTAGTACCAGAGCCCGTCGTTTGTCACTCCGTAATCGAAGACACGCACCGTGTTCGGATGAACCAGCTCACTCGTGGCATGCACCTCACGCTCGAACCGGGCGATGGCGCGCGCGTCGCCGACATTCTCGGGGCGCAATATCTTGACGGCTACGTCCCGCCTCAGAGCGTTATGGTGAGCCAGCCAGATTTCACCCATGCCACCGGCGCCGATTCGCTTTTTTAGCTTGTAGCGACCGAGTGCACGCGACTGGTAGAGCTGTCGCCTGAGCGTCCAAACCAAGTGACTTCCCGCCACAGCGATGGCGCCTGCGGCCGTCACAAATGTGAGATTTAGCAGGAATGCGGCGACAACCTTTGCATCGGCAAATTGGTCGGCGATTGCGGGCGTTATCAGCGCCATAACGATCAGCGTAAGGGGAAAGCTCAAGACCACGAAACCAACCGGCAAGATGCCGCGCTTCCAATGATCTGTGAAGACAAAGCCACGGGCCGCGAGCACGATGACAACGCCCATAGCAAGAGGGCTCGCGATGCCACCAAATTCCAAACAGGAGGTGGTGATGAGCACGCTCAGTATGAAGGACACCACAGCGTCGATCACGCGCAGTCGACGACTCGATGGCTCGCGCTTGCCAAAGGTCTGCAGCACGGTCACGAGTAGAGCGACAAGGCCGAGCGCTCGCAAGGATAGATAGAACCACAGACGTCCAGGTGAGACGAAGCTGACTATGAACCAATCGACAAGGCCGAAGAACGGCCAAGCGACTACCGCAATTGTCGCCGCCCTCCGGAAGCGATTGAGCTGGTCGCAATGCTCTTCGTTCCGCTTGCCATCGGTGTTGAACTCCGCGCCGCTCTTGACACCTGTTTCCAGCTCCAAAATCCGCTCCCAGTCCAGAGGCAAGCGCCTACAAGCGCTTCGTCCAGTCGATCGCAATCAGTTCGGGGTTCGGGCGCTGGAGTAAGTAGCCTTGACCGAAGTGCACGCCTGCATCGATTACCGCCGCCAGCTCTTCCTCTGTCTCGATGCCTTCCGCAACGACTCTTGCGTCGAGCTGCGCACACAGTTGTACTAGCGCTGCGACAAGGCGATACAGCCGAGATTCAGCCCGCAAGTTGGCGACCAACTCGCGGTCGAGCTTGACAACTTCGGGTTCGAGATCGACGATATACTTAAGATTCGAGAAACCTGCTCCCAGATCGTCAACAGCGACCTTTGCACCGCGAGTGCGCATCTCCGCCAATACAGAGTGACAGTGCTCGTAGTGAGAGAGGGGAACAGACTCGGTGATTTCTAAGTAGATTTCCCTGCCATGGGTGGTCATGGAGTCGTCTGGGCGCACAAGCCATGGCTCGCTGAACTCGTCAGGGTGAATATTGAGAAAGAGCCTGTGCGAGGAGCACCCTTCCACAGCTAGTCTTCGCAAGTGTCGGCCGAGCATCCCCATCGCGCGCTGCTCGACGGCCGCTTCAATAAGCACGAAGGGATTCGGAAATTCCTCGGCGTGACTGCGTACCAAGGCCTCGTAGGCAAAGACCTCTTTGCGATTCAAGTCCACGACAGGCTGATACGCGATGTACAGCTCGTCGGCCGCAATGACCTCTTCTACGGTCCTCATCGAAGTGCTCCGGCTTGGTACAGCATTGCTCGACAGTGTACGCGATTTGGGTTGCTGGCGGGGCTGAGTCCGCTTCCAGACTAGACCGTCGAGCGAAAAGAATGACCGAAGATGGTGGGTTCTGATTTTTCGAGTGCAAGGCGCGAATGAGGATTTTGCCGGGGCAAATGACGAAATGAGCAACGCTGCAATCGGGAAAGCAGGACCATCAGACCGATCATTGTTTGCGCTCGGCGGTCTAGTGTAGATCCTCCCATCTCCTCCCATCTCCTCCCATCTCCTCCCATGCTCTTCGTCCGAGAAACGCCCAAACTCTGCTATAACCCAGCACATGGCGACGAAGCCGACGCATCTTGGGCACTTGAGCGCAGTGAGTTGCTCCACCGTCGTCGCCTGTACCTTCAACACGTCGAACATTGCTACCGGCGACGAAACTACTAGCGACGATGCCGCCCCACCTCTGGAGCTCGTCGACAGTGGCGCACAACTACCGGATGCTAGTTCCCCACAAGACTGCCCGAACGACATCCGCTTCGAAATCACGGTTGACGGGGTGTCCGCGCCTCTTGGCACTGGCCAACCCTACGTTCACACCCTCGTTGGCGATTCGGTGGAGCTTAGTGCGGTTGGCTCCTGCACCCAGTCGGGGCAAATGGACTATCGGTGGACCATCGAGCCCAGTACGGCCAAGATCGAGCAGACAGCGCGTCCCAAAGATCTCGCCAGCGAGACAATTTCCGTCTATTCGCTCATCCCCGAGCAGTACACAGTGAAACTAGAGATTGACGATGGAATCGGGCCTCAGGAGGTCTCGGTATTCGGCTTCGAGGCCCATGGCTTCCAAGAGGTTGACAACTACGATGGCGACCGAGTTCGAGACATAAGGGTTGGCTACGACTATATCTGGCTAGGTGCAGAGGACAGAGCCTATCGCGGCACCCTCGACGCCCCCCTCGGAACCTACAAACGCGTCACCGCTCTCTATGGTGGGAGCTCACTCCCGAACAAGGTCCGAGTACACGAAGTCGATGCCGGCGGTGAGGTCTGGTTTGGCCCCACGGATCCCGATGGAGAAGCCTATCGTCTAGATCTAGTGGCGGGGGAAATCGCGTCCTTCAATACCATCTCAAACGCTCGAGCGAAGGACATTACTGACGGTGCCGCAAGAGTCCGCTTTGCCACCGACAAGGGAGTGGCTCTCACCGCCGACTCAGAAATCTTCACAACGGAGAGGACAGATCACAGTGACGCACTCTCCGATGGCGCAACAGGCGTCTGGGCAGGCCGAGACAGGCTCTATCCTCTTCCCACGGGCGCAGACATCGACCTCTTCCCAAGACCGGGTGGAGAGAGAATCCAAAGCCTCGACGACGACGGCGTCCTGCTGTGGATTGGCACGGATGGAGACGGCGTTGCTACGTTCGAAAACGGGAGCATTCAGCTCTACGACGAAGACAACGGCAACCTTGCTGATGACGATGTCGAGTGCCTTGCGATCGATGCCGACGGGGATGTCCGGGTTGCAACAGCCACAGGAGTAGGTCGATTCAAGAGCGACCGCCAGATTTGCGTACCTATGACAGACGACAGTGGTTTGGACTCAGCCCTGGACCTCGATGCTATCGCCGCCGACGATACCAATGGGCGTCGCGCCATCTACGTCGGCGGTCGGGATGGCCTGTTCGTAATGCGCACGCCGTAATGTCTATCCTGCAATACCTGGCCAACTATGCCGAGCCAGAGTCGAACTGCCCACCTCCAAAGGGCCGTCGCTACAGCAATGTCGTCGTCGTTCCAGCCTTTGACGAGACGCCTTCCCTCATGGGCGGTCTGCTGCCAGCGGGCGACGAAAAGACGCTATGGATCGTCGTCGTCAATTGCAGCGAAGCTAGAAGTGCAGGTGAGAAGCAACGAACAAGGTACCTAGCCAGCGCGCTTGGGCAAGGCGGAGAAGAACTCTCATACGAGGGCATGGTGCTCAGCGATACCACTCACGGTGACCTCCTGCTCATAGATCGTTGCACTGAGGGGCGAGAGATCCCGGCGAAGCAGGGTGTGGGATTGGCTAGGAAGATTGGCTGCGACGTCGCGCTTGCATGGCATCACCAAGAGATAATCTCTAGCCCTTGGCTTCATACGACAGATGCCGACGTCACGCTGCCCATCGGATACTTCTCGGCAGCTCGCGCCTTCGACGACGCCAAGAATGTCGTGGCCCTCTGCTATCCGTTCTCACATCAGACAGATGCTGCGTCGCAGGTAGGGCGAGCTCTCCAGCTCTACGAGATGTCCCTACGCTACTACGTCCTGGGGCTTCGCTGGGCAGGTTCGAAGTACGCCTTTCACACCATCGGTAGCACGATGGCCGTTCGCTTCCAAACCTACTTGGATGTGCGGGGCATGCCAAAGCGCGAGGCGGGCGAGGATTTCTATCTCCTTGGCAAGGTCGCGAAGCTCGGGGCGGTGCGAACGCCCGACTGCGCCCCCATTTCCATCGCCCAAAGAGAGTCCCAGCGCACTCCATTTGGAACAGGACCAGCGACCGTGGCAATTCACGAGCAAATGCGGGCAGGCGAAGACTTCTGTGTCTACAACCCTCGGAGCTTTGCGCTAGTCCGAGAATGGCTTGACGTCTTGAACGAGTTTGCAGAGACCTGCGACTTGGATATTCTCGACCGCCTGAGCCACGAGACACTTAAACGCTCCCTGCCCTTGGACACAGAGAAGCATCTACGCCAGGCGATGGCCCAGTGCAAAACACCCAGCGCGAGGGCTGCGCGACTGACTACGTGGTTCGACGGATTTCGCACGCTCAAGCTCGTGCACGCGCTTCGCGACCATGGACTACCGGACATACCTTGGCGTCAAGCAGTCGACTCAGCGCCCTTCATTCCCGAGCCCGAGCACGACGAGAAGCTCTGGCGATGCCTGGCTCGAGTTGATGTAGTCGGTGCGCGGGCGCCATGAGGTGGCACGGGCATCCTGGTCCCAAATACGCCTAGCGGGCGCAGCCACCCCTTCGATTGCGAGCTTTGAGCGCATCCAGTCTTCCGCAACCTGGCCATTGCCGAAGTTCCGAACCGGCCAAGGCCGCGGAGTCACCCAGTCCAAGACCGTAAGACTTCTTCTCACCAGAGGCCCAGGTGCCACTCGCGCCTCAGTCAACTCCTTGAAGAAATCCACTTTTCTTAGAATCGACGACGATGCGGCCTCTCGCACTTCTGCACCTGCTAGCACCACCGATGTCATGCGCAAATCAACGAGAAGAGCCCAACGAATACTCGGATCAAGCGAGTCGCGCAAACGTATAATTAGATCGTCGAATGCCGCAGGGCTGTGCTCCGGCGGGCCGTATGATGCTTAACGGTGGCTGGCTGAGGTCAATGCTGATCTCCGACACATCGCCAATTCTAACCTCGTGTGAGCATCGCTGACTAGCGGTGGAATTTTCCCGTATTCAACGTCTCCTTGGCATCCTCACTCGATTCGCAGATTCTCCGAATGGCTCTCGCCTCTCTGCCCCCTATTCGGTTCTGTCTGCTCCACAACTAGCGGTAGTTCTCAGGCTTAGGCTCCCTAGACAGCCCCGAGCACCGTGCTCGATTTCATGCCGTCGTGTGACATCGCTAACCAAGTTCGATTTGGCGCAACTCTCCGAGCGCATCGCCGATATCGGCATCGTGCTCCCACTCTCGACCGTATCCAACGCCATACTGCGCGCGCTCTACCCACCCAGCTGTGCGGCGTGCGACGATCCCCTGTCCACCACCACGGGGATGTGCACCTTGTGCTTTGAGAGCTGTGAGCCTATCGGCATGGCCTGTACCCGCTGTGCTCGCCCCATATCGACTTCACAGAGATGCCCATGCGCGCGATCGGCTTCCGCTCTTGAGAGCTGTACGGCCTGCTTTGAATATGGAGGCCAGCTCGCGGTGGCTCTCCGCCTACTGAAGTTCTCGGGGCGAAACGATATAGCCTACTCGCTAAGCGGGCTTCTCAGCGGTCGGTTCGCGTACACCGCAGCGATCTGCGACTTGGCGATTGCTGTCCCTCTGCATCGTACTCGGCTACGCAAGCGAGGCTTCAACCAGGCGCAGCGCTTGCTGAGCCCGCTGGCCAAGATGCACCAACTAGCCCAACCCAGGAGATTGCTCGTGCGCCACCGCGCGACTCCTGCCCAAAGCACGCTCTCTCGTGCGGAAAGAACTGCGAATCTACGGGGCGCCTTTCGCGCGGCGGCTGGCGTACGTGGAAAGAGAATCCTGCTGCTCGACGACGTTCGTACGACCGGTGCGACCCTGCAGGCTGCGGCGACTGCGCTTCAAAGAGCCGGTGCCAGCGAAATCCACGGATTTGTTGTGGCGCGAACGGAGTGGGAGGGCTAGCCTGCAGCCGCTCATGGCCAAGCAAGGCACAAAGAAGAAGGGCGCGCTTCCCGAGGGCGCGAAGGCACTCTTGCG
This sequence comes from Myxococcales bacterium, assembly GCA_024222395.1. Taxonomy (GTDB): domain Bacteria; phylum Myxococcota_A; class Polyangia; order Haliangiales; family Haliangiaceae; genus NORP324. The sequence goes on along the minus strand of JAAEPE010000037.1, from coordinate 16,551 downwards.
CAACAGGAGAGCGTCGCATGACTACGAACTCAGTGATTTTCTGGAGGCTGGGCTCGTACTACAGGGCTCAGAAGTCAAGAGCCTTCGCGATGCCCGGGGCTCAATTCAGGAGGCGTACGTTCAGCTCAAGAATGGCGAAGTCTGGCTCGTGGGTGCGACCATCCGTGAGTACCCCTGGGCAAACCAGTTCAATCACTCCCCAACGCGCGAGCGCAAACTTCTCCTAAACGCGGACGAAATTCGGAAGATTTCTATTAGGGTCGAGCAGCGCGGCTTCACGATCGTTCCGATTCAGCTCTATCTCAAGAAGGGGCGGATCAAGCTGCAGATCGCGCTTGGCAAAGGCAAGAAGGAGTTTGAGAAGCGGCAGAGCCAAAAATCTGCGGATGACAAGCGTGAAATCGATCGAGCGCTCAAAGATCACCGCTAGCGACAGCAGCCGTGCTAGCCTCTGCGCTCGCTAAGGCTCGATCACGACCTCATGCTGCAAGACTCCGATAGCTGGCTCGACGTACTCCAGGATGGCCTGGGGCTCGCCAGAGCAGGTGAATTTGACCAAGCCCTCGACAAGTTCGAACGTGCCAGAGAGCTCGCCCCGGCCCGAGCTGAGACCGCCTGTGCGCTCGGTCGGGAGCACATGCGCCGAGGCCAAGTTGAGGAAGCCCTGGAGCTTCTGAGAGAGGCCTGGCAGCAAGATCGCTCTCTCGTCACCGCGGGGACTAGCCTCGGTCGCTGTCTCGGTCTGGATCTGCACAATTTCGCAGAAGCCCACAAGATCCTCGACGAGGTCGACTCAAGGCACGCTGACGAGACGACCAGTCGATTAATTCGAGCAGAGGTTCTCTTGGCAGAGGGGCGTCACGAAGAAGCGGCGGTGGTTGCTGAAGCCTTGCAAGCATCGAGCTCTGAGCGAGTCGCCCAAAGCGCATGCCTGCTCATGTCCCGCGTCGAGAATGAGCGAGGGCTCTGTGCGATACAGAGTTCGGGCTTCGAACGAGCCATCTTTGCGTTCAAACGAGCAGGTGATTTGGATCCCCTGTGGCCAGCCCCTCACAGCAATCTTGGCGCGGCCTTCGAAAAGCTCGGCAAGTTCCAACGAGCAGAGGCAGCCTATCGTGAGGCACTTGAGAGCGACCCAGGGTACGCGCGCGGCTGGCACAACCTCTACAAACTCTACCGGCGGCAAGACGACGACAGAGCCTCAGAGAGCATTGAGCGCGCGTTTCGCGCCGACACCGCCAGTGTGGCGATAGCTGCGGATTTTGCCCTCTGGCTGCTCGCCGAAAACGATCCAGAAAGTGCAGAAGCCATATTGGAATGCCACGCCCGTGGCCTGGGCGATCTGAGCGAGTCCTGGGCGAGCCTGGCGATTCCCTTGGCGGCCGGCGGCGGTCACAAATTGGTCGAACTCTGTCTTCGCAATGCCAAACAACGCAGCACCGATCCCGATCTCATCGCACGTACAGAAGTGCTTATTGAGAGCAGCCCCCCCACGACTCCCAATACTTGATATACACTTGGCAAAACAGCAGGCACCGAGTACATTGGCGCAGCCTGCGATACTTGAGCGACCCCACCTGGCGATGAGCGACGATAACGACTGGACATCAGGCAAGACCCAACAAGGTGTGACAATCCCGCGCCCTCGAAAGAGCGGCAGCGCTTACGAGGACACCCTCCCTGGAACCCCGCCCTCTCGCTCCCTGCCTCGCGCCCCCGATATCATGACGTCGGCGCCAGTCGCCACAGTCACTGCGACTGCCCAGACGTCCGGCTCGGTATCCCTGGGTGGTGAACGTATCGTCGAGCCCCTGGCCCGCGAGATCATCGTCCGACGCATGTCAAAACGAGGCATTGCGCTTCAGTCTGACTACGCCTTCTCCCACGACGACCTACTGCTGCGCCTCGATGGCTACGATCCGGCGAAGAAGGTCGGCTATCAGTACATCTCTCATGCGGGCGCGGATGTGGTCACCGACTTCGACTACACAGCCGAGCAGCGCCTTGCACAACTCGGCGCCCAGGGCATCGTTCACATCCTGGTGATTCACGACCACCAGGCTCCAGACACTGACGAAGTGCTGAGGCGCGTCCAGGTCTTCCTCGACCAGTTCACGTTCTAGCAACCTAGACCGCCGAGCGTAAACAATGATCGGTCTGATGGTCCTGCTTTCCCGATTGGAGCGTTGCTCATTTCGTCATTTGCCCCGGCAAGATCCTCATTCGCGCCTTGCACTCGAAAAATCAGAACTCACCATCCTCGGTCATTCTTTTCGCTCGACGGTCTAGTGCGAAAAGAGTTCGGGACTACTTCGTACCGAAGAGCCGATCACCGGCATCACCTAGTCCAGGAAGGATGTAGCCCTTCTCGTTGAGCCGTTCATCAATCGCCGCGGTGTAGATGTCGATGTCTGGGAAGGCCTTGCTCAGCGTCTCAACACCCTCAGGGGCTGCGAGCAGACAGACAAACTTCATCGAACGCGGGTTGTCCTTCTGCACCCGCTCAAGCGCGGAAACCGCAGAGTTCCCGGTAGCCAGCATTGGGTCAACGACGATAACGTCGCGATCGCTCATGTTCGGCGGCATCTTGTAGTAGTACTCAACAGCCTGAAGAGTCTCTGGATCACGATAGAGCCCGACGTGGCCGACGCGAGCAGAGGGAAGGATCTTCAGAATTCCGTCGACAATGCCGCCGCCAGCGCGAAGGATCGAAACCACGACGACCTTCTTGCCATCGATCATTGGTGCGTCCATCTCCATGAGAGGTGTTTCAATCCTCTGATTTGTGAGAGGCATGTCCCGAGTCACTTCGTACCCGAGCAGCATGCTGATCTCCTGAAGCAGCAAGCGGAACTTGGCGACGCTCGTCTCCTTGCGTCGCATGATGGTCAGCTTGTGCTGAACGAGAGGGTGATCAATGACCTGAACCGAGCCCATGTCTGCTAGGTATCATGGGCCATGCCCCAGACACAAAGGCCCAGGGCACGCTCTTGCGGGCGCTACTTCTCGTCGCCTGGGGCGAGGGCATTAACATTGAAGCCCGCTTTGGGGTCAATGTAGCTGTATGCCTCGGCGAACTTGTGCTCGCGCCCATCACCAAAGATCACTTGGACATCAACCGTCTGGCCAACTTCACCGGGTGGCGGAACAACGACCATCTTCGCATCGCCTTCAAAACGGAGAAATCGGGCCTTCCTGTCGCCAAAATAGACTTCGACGCCAACTGCCCCCCCCTTCTTGAATCCGTTTCCGTGAATAGTGATATTGCCGGCACCATTCGCAGGCCCAGTCTTGGGAGAGATCGATTTGATCTTCAGCCCCTTCTCCTCGCTGCAGGCGCCGCCGCCCAAAGCCAAAGTGAAGAGTGCGGCCAACAAGAGTGCGCGTTTGGAGATTGAGGTGACCATTGGGTGCGACAAGCCTATCGCCTTTCCCCTTGGTACTGCAAGCAACTGCAACACACCGCAGTTACTGGGAATTTATGACTGCTCGGCGCTAGCCAACCGCAAGAGGTGCCTCAAACATCGGCCTGGCCATGGCTCGGCGCATCTTGTCGAGGGCCTGCTCCTGAAGCTGGCGGATACGCTCTCTCGACAAGTTGTAGCGTATGCCGATTTCCTTGAGCGTGTGCTCCTGATCATCGTCGAAGCCAAAACGGTGCCGCAGAATGTCCGCCTCGATGGGCTTGAGATCCTTGAGCAGGTGATGAACTCGGCGGCTGTTCTTCGCACTGCTGATGCGATTGATGATTTCGTCCCCCATTGCCCGAGGATCTTCGAGCACTTCCGCGAGGCTCCGACCGTCTTCATCGTTCATGGGCTTGTCTAGCGAGAGGGCCCCATCCAGCAGGTAGCCGCGCATCTTCTCAATCTTTGCCACACCAATCTCTGTAGCTTCAGAAATCTCTTCGGACGTTGGAGGACGGGCGAGTTTGGCAGTGAGCTCACGCTTGGCTTTGGTGATCCGATGGTACGCATCAATCATGTGAACAGGCAGTCTTACTTCGCGCCCTTTGTCCGCTAGTGCGCGACCTACGGCATGGCGGATCCACCAACTTGCGTACGTTGAGAAACGGAATCCTCGACGATAGTCGTAGCGCTCAACCGCCTTGATAAGACCGAGATTGCCCTCTTGTATGAGGTCCGCCAAAGCCATGCGCCCATGATTGAATCGGCGAGCAATACTCACCACCAAGCGCAGGTTGGCCTTCACGAACTCGTTGCGGGCAAGTTGGGCCCCACGATCAGCGGTTGCCACAGAATTCAGAAATGATTCAAACCTCGCGTTGGTGACGGCGAAACACGCTCGGCGCATCGAGGCGTCACGTAGAGAGTGCAAATGCTGCATGCACTCCTCGAGCACCAGTCGATCTTTGTCACTATCGCGAAGTGCAACACCTACTTTCAACACTGCGTTGTTGAGCCGCACTCGATTCGCCTTGGTCGGCGTCTTTCGCGCAATCGTCGCTGCCCGCCGCACCGATCGCAAACTCGGCGGTTCTTGCATCGATGGCTCTGCGCGCTTGAGAATGTAGTCCACAGCCGCCGGTAACGAGAGCAGTCGCACCCAGATGTTCACTTCGAGTGCCTCAATCTCTTGAGCACACTGCAGTTCCTGGTCAGGCTCTAGAATGTCGAGCCCCGACATCTCGCGAAAGTACACGGAGAGGAAGCTAGTTGAATCGTCCCTGGAAGAGTTCTGATTGCGAACTTTCGAAGGCGTTCGAGCCTTCTTGTTTGCATCGGTACTGCTTCGAGTGCTTCGCTTTACATCAGGAGAGTTGGCAGGCATTGGCGATTCCTTCGTTTGCTATTTCGGCAGGAAGAGACAACTTCCTTAATTGTTCAGACGCCTAAGACCGCAAAAAGTTGCTAGTTCGTGTGCATTTCTTGTATGTGCATGTCGGCAAGAGGCTCGGTCCTTCTAGTACCGCTGGCACTGCGAAACTATTCCTGCAAGCCGGATTCGCATGCAAAATCAGCAACTTGCGAATCGCGCGTTAGCACTTCTGGCCTCGTCCAGGAGCGATCTTGCCAATCAGGTCACACTAGGGTAACTGGCGCAAACCGGCCCCCTAGGCTCGTCAGCTTTTGGGGCGCGCTTCTCCGCCACGACTACGATATCGCGGGAGTGGGCGCCGAAGAACCGTCCTCGGGTCGACATGCTACCGGAGATTTCAAGGACCCGGAAACCAACCGCGTGCAGGAACTTTCCAAGCTCGTGCAGCGAGAACGATCGCAGAGAAATTTCGTGCTCAAGCTGACGCCCATCGTCAAAGACGACCGACCGATTGGAGACGATACGGGAGGAGAAGTAATTGAACTCCACTTCCTCGAGCACCACACAACCATCGCCTTCCCACCAAACACGAGAAGGCAAATCGGCGACGAGGTAGTCGCGATTGAGAACTTCCACAACCAAGCGGGCACCTGGCTTCAGTGCCTTGGCGATATTTTGCGCAGTGCGCTTATTCGTCTCATCGTCAAAATACCCGAACGAGGAGAAAAGACAGTATGCGCCGTCGAACTGAGACTCGAACGTCATCTCGCGCATATTGCCGTGCACAAAGTTGATCGTAAGACCTCGCCTTTGAGCCTCGTCCGCTCCGCGTAATAGCAGAGGAAGCGAGTTATCAAGCCCCACCATGTGATAGCCACGTGCCGCCAGTTCCATGGCATGTCTGCCGTAGCCGCAGCCAACGTCAAGGAGCTGAGCTCCTGCGTCGACTCCCAGAGATTCCATGACAAAGTTCGCTTCGAACTTGGTTGCTTGAGGGGTCAGGAACGGGAGAGTTCGTAGATAGTCTTCGTCGAAAATATCCTCAAACCACGGTTTTCGGCCACCGCGCTTGCCATCCTCCGCTTCAGCCGAAACCTTGACCTTTGGCCGTTTTCCGGGCGCAGCTTTGGGAGCTGGTGGGGCCTTGTTGGGGCCCTTGGCCTTCACAGGAGAAGGCGGAGGCTCGGCGGTATCAGCCCGTTTCTTGATCTTTCGTGGTGCGGGCTCCGCATCGACAACAGCCTCAGGTGTCTCTACGGCAGCGACTGGCGCATCTTGGGCCGTAGGAGTACTGGCGCTATCCTCTGGCGCAGCTGTCACCGAGGGCTTCACTTCTTCAAGTGCACTATCGTCAAGTACTTCGCCGGACTCAGTGCGACTCGCCTCTTCGCCAGGAGCAGCGCTAGCTGTGCGTCTAGCCAAAACTCGGCTGCCATCCTCCAAGCGTACCTCCTCGAGGTCGCTATCGCTCAGAGCCATGGTTAGAGCGTGGTTGAAGCGTGGCTTCTTGGCTTTGCCATCTCCCATGCCTCCGGATTTCCCTGTCGGTGCTTGAGCTTCGGCCACAGAGGCCGCTTTGCTATCGGCCTGCGAGCTCGCCACTTCTTCTGGCTTGGCCGCCTGAGCAAGCACTCCGATTGCGTCTGAGATAGGCGCCATCGGAATCGAAGCGTTCACCGTCGTCTCATCCGCGTCATCAAAGGGAATGTCGACGCTCTCGCCAGACTCCTCACCCTTGAAGCTCACGCTAGCAGGCTCTTCTTCCTCTTCCTCTTCCTCTTCCTCGGCAATGGCTTTGACCTCACCTGTAACGAGAGAAGAGCCTTCAAGTTCATCGGTGACTTCCTCATCAGCGTCATCAACTCCACCGTCTTCATCCACGGGAATATCGAGGTCGTCGCTCTCGTCGACATAAACTGGCTGGCTCGTCATTGGAATAGTCGAACGAAGATCCGTCGCTGCCGACAAACCTTCTCCTAGCCTGTTGGCGATTGCTTCCTTGGCTGCGGCCTCTGCAGCATCTGCGGAGCTCCGAGCAGCTGCTGAGGCCCCAGACATAGGCACCTCGGAGGTGGACTTCTCGGAAGCAGACTTCTCAGAAACAACAGTCGGCAACTCGTCCATATCCACTGCTGCACTTGTCTCAGTGGTGTAGTCCACTGGCGGTGCCTCCGTCGCTGGATCTGAAACGCCGAAGAATTCGGAAACCGAGGCTGCCAACCCCACAGGCTCTGGTACTGGTGCAGATACCTCGACGCTAGGTCTGCGTGGCACCTCATCCGATGGAACCCGCAACCCACCACGGCGTTTGCGACGCGAACCGTCGCCCTCGGGGCCTTTGCTCATGCTTCTTCTCCAGGCGGCTTAGCCGAGGATGCCGTGGCAATTACATCGCCAAACTGCAGCGCATCACCAATCGTGGCCTGAATGTCGACGGCCCCCTCTGGTGTGCAAAGAATCACCGTCGATCCCAGTTCAAATGCTCCCAGCTCTTGCCCCCTGGCCAGGGGAATCGGTTCGCTAAGCTTGACCTTGTGAGGCACATCTCTGTCGCCCTCTGAGGATCCAGGAAATACGGAAGGTCTCAGAACGGAAGGTCTCAGATGCCGGCTTTCCAGGGCGGGCTGGGTGAGGCGCATGTTGCCAACCCCACAGGCACCAACCATGACCAGGGCGAAGACACCAGCGTCGCACTCCAACTCCAATACGATGCGCTCATTGACAGCAAAGATATTGTCGATATGCCGTCGGTAGAAAGGCGCTACTGGGTAGAGGCTGCCGGGAATGTACTGATAGCCGAGTAGGCGACAATCCGTGGGAGCGTGCACCCGGTGGTAGTCCCTGGGTGAAAGGTAGAGTGTAAGAAATTCACCGGACCGAAGCTCCTGGGACAACCTCTCAGAAGCGAGTAGCGAAGTGAGTGAGAAGCTCTGTCCTTTTGCGTAGAGCACCCGATCCGCTAGGGAGCCGGCCTCGGCCACCTTGCAATCACAGGGAGCGGCCCAGTCGCCAGTTTGATCGGGCAGTGTGCGCGCGCCCGATTTGAGACCGCGGGAGAAGAACGCCGCCAGGCTCTTGTAGTCGCCAAGAGAGTGTTCGACCTCCCCCAGCTCTGCCCCAACGACACTTGCAAAGGCACCATAGATAGGAGCGCGCAGGGCTCTCGGTAGCTCGCGACGTGCTCCCCAGCCGACTACGCCTGAGAAGGCGGACTTTGGGGCCAGGTGAATTGCATCGACGGCCACACGCTCTCGTATCGCGCTAAGTTTCAAGTCTCAATACCCACTCGAGATGGCCCGCATGGCCCGGCTCTCGATTCCGAGAAAGTATATGAAAGCCCCTCGGCTAACACAATCAAGCCAAGCTATTCTCGGTGCTTAGGCGCTCCCAGTCACCACAACTTCCCGAAAAGACGTCGGGGCAGACCGAACGGGTCTGCACCGACGGGATCTGTTCTCAGTTGGCTAGCAATCGTAGTAGAGGCCGAATTCCGTTGGAGTCGGACGCAAACGAGTCGGATTGACTTCGTTGTCCATCTTGTAGTCGATCCAGCCATCGAGAAGATCGGCACTGAAGACGTCGCCTTTGAGAAGGAAGGCGTGATCCTTGCGCAGAGCTTCGAGTGCCCCCTCGAGGCTGTGCGGCACGTGCGGTACCTCTTTGAGCTCTTCTGGAGAAAGAGAGTAGATGTCCTTGTCGAGTGCCTCACCAGGATCAATCTTGTTCTCGATGCCGTCGAGGCCGGCCATCAGCATGGCCGAGAAAGCCAGGTATGGGTTTGCGGAAGGATCTGGTGAGCGCAGCTCGAGGCGCTTGGCCTTGGGGGAAGAGCTGTACATTGGGATTCGAACCGCTGCTGAGCGATTGCGAGCAGAGTAGGCCAGATTGACAGGAGCCTCATACCCCGGCACCAGGCGCCGGTAGCTATTCGTGCTCGGGTTTGCGAAGGCGCAGATGGCGCTTGCGTGCTTGAGGATGCCACCAATGTAGTGCATCGCCATCTCAGACATGCCGGCGTAGCTCTCCCCGGCGAAGAGCGGTTTCTCGTTCTTCCAGAGAGACATATGCGTGTGCATGCCGCTGCCGTTGTCTCCGTAGATGGGCTTCGGCATGAAGGTCGCCGTCTTGCCCGCCTCTTTCGCGACGTTCTTGACGATGTACTTGAACCACATCGTCTGATCGCTCATTCGCAGCATCGAATCGTACTGCATGTCGATCTCAGCCTGCCCAGCTGTGCCAACTTCGTGATGGTGGGTCTCAACCGTGAGTCCACACTCCTGCATAACCAGGCACATCTTGCCGCGAAGGTCCCCCATAGAGTCCACGGGGGAACATGGAAAGTAGCCACCCTTGTAGCCGGGTTTGTGACCGAGGTTGCGACCACCCTCGTCATCACCAGTGTTCCAGGCGCCTTCGATAGAGTCGACCATGTGGAACATGTGGTTCGGCGCCTCTTCGTACTGCACATTATCGAAAACGAAGAACTCTGCCTCGGGACCAAAGTAGGCCGTATCGGCGATGCCTGTCGACTTGAGATATGCCTCAGCACGGCGAGCTAGACCCCGCGGATCGCGATTGTACGGCTCGCGTGTCATCGGATCTACGATGTCACAGATCATCGTGATCGTCGAAATCTCCGCAAACGGATCCATCATCGCGGTGGTCGGGTCAGGAAGCATCAACATGTCCGAGTTGTTGATGGATTTCCAGCCGCGAATTGAGGAGCCGTCGAAACCGAAGCCCTCTTCAAAGCAACCGTCAAGTCGCCAAATGGGATAGGTGATGTGCTGCCAGGAACCCACAAAGTCAACGAACTTGCAGTCGATGAATTGCGCGTTGTTCTTCTCAGCATACCGTTTCACGTCTTCGATTGTCATACTCATAATCCTTCTTTCCCTGCAATATCTCTTAGGAATTTCCCCTAAATAGCGTCTTCGCCGGTTTCGCCAGTGCGAATTCGAACAACTTCATCTACGGGCGTCACAAAAATCTTGCCATCCCCGATGCGCCCCGTGCGTGCAGCTTCGACAATGGTGTTGACGACTTGGCGGACACCGTCTTCCGCGACGATGATTTCGATGCGTACCTTCGGCACAAAATCCACCACGTAGGCCGAGCCTCGGTAGACTTCCTTCTTGCCGCCGGTGCGCCCAAAGCCCTTAATCTCAGTCACGGTCATGCCGTGAATGCCAATCTCAGAGAGGCCTTCTTTGACTTCGTCCAGCTTGAAGGGCTTGATGATCGCTTCGACCTTCTTCATGCCCTCATAGATAGCCGGCTAATGTTTCGTGATTGTTTCTGACCCGTTAAGAAACGCTCCCCAGCCGCTTGCCGGGCATTTCTACGGCTGGTCCTCCGACTCTAGATGCAGTAGCATTACGAGCGCATCCTCCTTGTTGTCGCCGTAGTAGCCGGGACGTACTCCCGATCCTTCAAACTCGTAGCGCTCGTACATTGCGATCGCCGCAGCGTTGCTTGTGCGCACTTCGAGGGTAATTAGGCGGCACTCCCGCTGGCGCGCGAGAGTGATCGTGTGATCCATCAGTAACCCAGCAAAGCCTCGGCGACGATGCGTGGCTCCACAGCAAATATTGAGCAAGTGCAACTCGTCAGCCACGAGCCAGTAGTTGCAGAAAGCAACCACTGAATCGGCCCCCTGCCCGCTTGGCACTGCGGCCACCACGAGCCTGGCCCACTCACGCTCAAGCTCCTCCGTAAAGATCTTCTGGGTCCATGGCGTGTGGTGCGACTCGGACTCAATGGCCACAACTGCGGGCAGGTCTTTGGGCGCCATGGGGCGAATGAGTGCAGTGGTTGACGCCATGGGCTTGCTAGAGGACCGCGTGGATAACCCGCCAAAGGTCGGCTAGGCCCTCGCTTGTTTCCGCGGAGGTCATGATCGGCGGGCGTGGGAGACCGAGTTCGCGCTTGATCTTTAGGGCCGCCGGTTTTCGTTTCGACTTGCCCAGTTTATCGGCCTTGGTCATTACAATGCAGACTGGAAGGTCACATTCGATGAGCCAATCGAGTAGCTCTGCCTCTTCCTCCTGCGCGCCACGCCTAGCGTCAATAAGAATAAATACGAGCTTGAGCGTCTCTCTCTTTGTGAGATACGACTCCACCATGGGACGCCAAGCATCGCGCATCTCGCGTGGTACTCGCGCATATCCGAATCCTGGGAGGTCGACGAAATTGAGCTTCGGCCCTTTTTGAGGCTCGACCTCGAACCAATTGAGTAAGCGCGTGCGCCCTGGGGTATTCGAAGCTCGGGCAAGTTTGGGAACGCCTACCAGCGTATTGATCAGCGATGACTTGCCGACGTTGGATCTGCCGGCAAACGCGTACTCAGGAAGCTCCTCCGGGGGGTATCCTGCTTCGTTGGGAGCCGACGTGACATAGGTTGCGCTGCGAGCCTTCAAGTGGGTCGAATAGCACGAGCGGCAAAGCTCGGTCAAAGTGCTTTTGTGGTACGAGGCCTGTGTGCGGATATTTGGACTCACAGGCGGCATTGCGAGCGGCAAATCCACTGTGGCTAGGCTCTTGCGAGACCTAGGCGCCCCAGTCGTCGATGCCGACCTCCTGGCCCGTGAGGTTGTGGCAAAAGGCAGCGAAGCGCTGGGAGAAATCGTCGCAGCCTTCGGAAATGAGATGCTGTTGACTAACGGTGAACTCGATCGCAAGGCGCTGGGTGCGATGGTCTTCGCGGATGAGGGGGCGCGCAGGCGACTTGAGGCCATCACTCATCCACGCATCGCTGGGGCGGGCCAAGAGGCCATGGCCGCCCTTGCCGACGCAGGCGAACACGTTGCGATCTACGAGGCAGCCCTTATCGTAGAGAAGAATCTGCACCAGGGAATGCACGGCCTTATTGTCGTCGCCATTCCCGAGTCCTTGCAGATTCAACGCCTCCAAGAGCGCGATGGGATAGACGCTGATGAGGCACGGGCTCGGCTAGCAGTCCAATTGCCGCTTGAGAACAAGCTTGCCGCCGCCGACCACGTCATTGACAATAGTGGTTCTAAGAAGCAAACGACGATACAAGTCGAAGAGCTCTGGTCTCAGCTTGGCGAAACTCAGACGACTTCCAAGTAGCCCAGGACGCGCAAGCCGCACAAATGGCGAAGTGCTTCTAGCCTTGGCATGCCAGACACATCCAATAGCTCATCTAGAGTCATGGCCAGATCTAATCTGGTGAGCAGGAACGCGGCGCGATGATCGATATGCTCCGACGGAATCTCTGTAAGCTTGCACGTCAGGCGAGGAACCGGTCCTGCGTCCCCGAGACTGGAGACCAGAATTTGTACGAGCCTTCGCTCGTTCTCGAAGACAAGCTTCTGGGCAACCGCGCTGTCCGCAGCGTAGTCGAGAGCCAAACAGAGCTTCTCTGCTGCAAGTGCCCCGGCGCCCTCTGCGAAGTCATCGCCAGCGCCCTCGATGAGGCGGTTGACGATGAAAAGCCCGCGCTCCCCCGGATCGCCGGTAGGCGCGTCGCGGGTAATTCCCGCTAGAATCCCGCCATCCGTAGACTCGGCGGCCGCTCCAGGATGCGCGAACTCCCTCTCCACCGGTTTGATGGTGGGAACCGCAGCCATCGGGTTTCGTGTCGTACCAATGCTGATCTCGATCTCTTCGAGCTCTCGCGCATTGTCCGGCGCGTCAAGAACCACCAGCGGCAGTGGGGCCTCGATGTCTTCAAAAGCGAGAGGGGCTTCGAGAGCCGGCGGGGCCGGCAGTACGGGGGAAGTAGCAACTGTGGGCGACTCTGTCCCCGGCGGTACCAGCCCCATGTCACCCAGGTCGAGTTCCTTGATCGATTCCTGCAACGACATGAGGGCATCATCAACGCCAACCGAAGACTGCAGAATGCTCGGGTCCTGGGTGCGAGCCCTCAGATGTGCGGACGTTTCGTCGATGCCGCTTCGATCAACTGTCATCTCATCATCGATCGCATAGTGCTGACGCGTCGCATCGAGATCCGAAGAGTCAAGTCGGGACATTGCCGTCCGCGATTTGGCGGCACCAGGAATGCTCGCCTTCTTGTTTCCGTGCTCGCTTAGTGCCAACTCCAGCAAATTCTCTTGAGAGAAATCGATGGTCTCTTCGATATCTCCCACGGAATCCATTGCATCGGGACTACTCTGGGGTAAATCGGGAATAGAGGCCTCGACACCCGCATCACTGAGCTCGAGACCACCGAGATCGAGTTCAGAGGATTCCCTGATGGCTGCAGTGTGGGAGGCGCCAATGCGATTTGGATTCTCGTGAAGACTCGCATTTTCTTCTTCTTCGTCGTCGTTGATCTCGAGTTCGAGCTTAATCGAATCAACTCGGCTGGAGCTCGAGACACTCGGTACGGTCTCGAGCATGGCGCGTGTTTGTTCTTGCTCTTCATCATCGCCATCAGCCTCCTCGGAAGAATCGAGTTCGTCGACCCCTCCCAACGAGCGGATCTTTTGGCTTGTACGGTGGACATGCGTTGCCACGCCCGGTTGCTCTGCTTTCACCGGCTCAGGACTGATGACTGGCTCAAGGCTGACATCGACGGTGGCAATATCGTTTTGTGCGCCCAGATCCTCTGGTGGCTTGGGAGTGAAGGCCGGCTCGCTCTTCCGTACCAGATCTTGCCCCCAGCCATCATCAACATTCCAGCCATCATCGATCGAAGACATGCTCGCGACCGAAGGCTCCGCATCCACATAGACGATCTCGATAGACTCATAGTAGTCCTCGAGTTCTTCGTCGGTTAGCTTCGCCAAGCCAAGCGTCGAAATGCCCAATTGGCAGGCGAGTTCGACCGTCGACTCCGCATGAGCCAACCCCGAGTCGCCAGCCAGATCGTGATGCCCCTCTACGTACTCAAGATAGTCTGTCGCGCGTTCGTCTTCGGGGTCGAGGGCCAGAGCGTGTTTCCACTGCGCAAGCGCTCCCTCCATATCCCCATCCACATAGCACTCAAGTCCCCGCTCGATTAGATCATCGATACGTTCTTCGATCTGTATGTCGTCGGAAAATTCCAGCACGGGAACCTCTACCTAGCGCGTCTTGGAGACGACACCTCGGAACATATTTGAAGTGCGGCCCAGTGCCTCAATGCACTCGAGTAGCACGGGCAAGTTCTTCGCCCCGATGGCCGATCGAGCTTTGTCGCAGACAATGCGGGCCTTGGTGACGGCGTCTTGTCCAAAGTCGGAACCACTGATGATTTGTTCGACATCGGGGAACATCTTCTCAATCTCTCTCAGCAGTGATTGCGCCTCGTGTTCAGCCTTGTCGAATTCCTTGTTCGATTGAACGTCGACCATATGGTCTTGATTTGCTTCGATCATATCTCGAAGCTCATCCTCGGTCAGCCCGCTGGTCGCGGTGACCGTAATGCTCTGCTCAAGCCCCGTCTCCAGATCCTTGGCTGTCACGCTCACGATTCCATCAGCGCTAATCGCGAAGGCTACATCGACCTCTACCTCCCCCTTCATCGCGCGGCGAAGACCTGTGAGAATGAACTCGCCGAGAAGCTCGTTCTCTTCTGCGCGATCACTCTCGCCCTGCAAGACCAAGATCTTCACTGACGTCTGGTAATCCTTCACGGTCGTGAAGGTGTGGCTCTCGGAGGTGGGTACCGTTGTGTTCTGCTCGATGAGTTTGTGGAAGTACCCGCCCACGATCATGATGCCCAGCGAGTGGGGGGTAACGTCGAGCAGGAGGACATCGCACTCGGTGTCTGTGAGAGCAGTCCCCTGAATCGCCGCTCCCAAGGCGACCACCTCGTCCGGGTGTACTCCCTTGCACGGTTCGAACCCAAAGAACTGCGTGACTGCTTGCTGCACTCTTGGCATGCGAGTCATGCCACCGACCAGGATGACGTCTTCAAGCTCCCCCTTCTCGAGTTCGGCGTCCTGCAATGCCTGAGTACAAATGTCCAGGGTGCGCTTTACCAGATCGTCGCAAAGCTCCTCGAGCTTCTCTCGCGAAAGCTTGGTCTGTACGTGCAGAGCCTCGTTGCGACCGGTCGAAATAATGAAGGGCAGATTGATCTCGGTCTCTTTGACGCTGGAAAGCTCGCACTTTGCCTTCTCGGCGACGTCCTTGAGACGCTGAAGTGCCATCTTGTCCTTCCTCAGATCTATGTTGTGCTCTTCTTGGAAGTCGAAGACGAGCCCATCAATAATGCGGTGATCGAAATCCTCGCCGCCGAGGAAAGTGTCGCCCGCTGTCGCGATGACCTCGAAGACGTTATTGCCGATTTCGAGAATAGAGACGTCGAAGGTGCCGCCGCCAAGATCGAATACAGCAACCTTGCGCTCAATATTGCGGCCAAACCCATAGGCCAGAGCGGCAGCAGTGGGCTCGTTGATGATACGGATGACATCGAGACCGGCTACGAGGCCAGCATCCTTGGTTGCCTGTCGCTGCCCATCGTTGAAATAGGCGGGCACAGTGATTACCACTTTGGAGACCTCTTCGCCGAGATACTCTTCGGTGAGAATCTTCATTTCCTGGAGGATGTAGGCGGAGAGTTCGGGAATGGAGAACACCTGATCGCGCAACATGATGCGCACGTCGTGATGCGGCCCCTCAACGATACGGTAGGGCATAGTCTCGATGGACGAGCGAACCGCGGCCGAGCCCCACTTGCGACCAATAAGTCGCTTGGCGGCGTAGACCGTGTTCTCCGCATTGGTGATTGCCTGGCGCTTGGCGATGTGGCCGACAAGTCGCTTGCCGTTTTCCGCCATCGCAACCATCGAAGGTGTGGTCTTGTAGCCACCTCGATTCGGTATCACTACAGGCGTGCCCTCTTCCACGATCGCCACACAAGAGTTGGTTGTCCCCAAATCGATGCCAATTACTATTTCCGCCATACGTGCCTATTTTCTTGGTGCTAGTCGTGAAGCCCGCAACGCGCGCTTCGGTCTCACAGATTGAGAGTGCCCGAGACCAGGGCCATGGTTATTGCTCTATTGGGTTTCGAGTTCCTCGATGCTTGCCTTCACCGACGCAAGATCCGACTTGAGCTCAGAGAAGAGAACGTCATTTTCAGTATCCAAATCGAGAGCTCGCTCAAGTACTTCGTTCGCCTCATAGAGCCGTCGTCCGGCCCGATATACATCTGCAAGCGTACGCCAATACGACGCATCTCTGACGCATAAGTGCGCAGCTTTTTTGGCGTACTCCTCTGCGACGCTCAACTCTTGCGCTTGCACTGCACACATGGCAGCCCGCCTGAGCACACGAGGTTTCTCGTGCATTCGAATCGATGCCGCAAATAGCTTGAGAGCTTGCTCGCTCTCCCCATGCAATTCGGCATCGCACGCATCCTGAAAGAGGACGTGGGCATGCTCTTCCCTGCTCTGTGGCTTCTCTGCAGTGGAATCCCCGCGCAAATCAGCTTCGTAGCGCGCACGCTTCTTGTTGTCGCCAAGTGTATTGAAGGCAGCCGTAACCGCCTTGAAAACCTCGGGGAGCCAATCTGCAAAGGGCCCAAGCTCCTTGCCGTAGTGGCGATCAGGATGGAACTCTTTGCTGAGTCGGAAGTAGGCCCTCTTAATTGAGCGCTTGTCAGCCTCTTCCGCTTCGATTTCGAGTAGCTCAAATAGGTTGGATACGCCAAGACGGCGCCGATAATGAAGGATTCGCCTCCGCTCGTCCACCGTTATTGCCAAGTCCATGGCAAGAGCAGAAGCCTCCTCCTTCGTCGGTGTAGCCAGAGTCGGCGCCGGCGTTGGTCTGGGGGCAGATTGGGGCTTTGGAGCGGCCTGAGGCTTCGGAGCCGCC
>JAAEPE010000036.1 GCA_024222395.1 Myxococcales bacterium | reverse complement strand
GTCGGAGGCACTCCCTTTCGCGCTGCTTGTCTGCGTCACGGGTCATTCTTCATAGCTAGGATACAGGCGAGTTTCTGACCTGTCGCAGACAATAGCGAGTTCACGCCCGGTGAGCCGGTGCCGAGCGATGGGTTGAAGCCGCCCAAAAGGCGGCGCGATTCCGGCTAGTTGGGCGCATAGTGCGTTTTCTCTTCACGCTGCGCATGGGGGCGGCATATAGGGGTGACAACGGAATGGAAACCACTGAACAACAGACAGCTGTGGAGGATCTCCTTCAGCACGCCGGTTGGCTTCGCAATCTTGCGGGCACACTCGTGGGAGACAGTGGTGCGGATGATCTGGTTCAGGAGGCGTATCTCGCAGCAATGCGGACGCCGCCAGACAAGGAGCGGCCGGCAAAGCCTTGGCTAGCACGAGTCACGCGGAACGCGGCGAAGATGCGGTTTCGCGGCGACGGGAGGCGCGAGCAACGCGAGTCGGCCACGGCCGATCTCATTGCTCAGCCTGAGTCGCCTGCGGACAGCGCGGAGCGCGTCGAGCTGCAGAAGATGCTCTGCGAATTGGTGCTGGCACTTCCCGAACCCTAATCGAAGCACGGTTGTTGGGATCTATTTCGACGGGCTTCAGGCCGTCGAGTTGGCCCAACGGGACGGCCTGAAGGCTGCGACTGTGCGCCAGCGGCACAAGCATGGACTCGGGTTACTGCGCGACATGCTCGATAAGCGCAACGACGGCGACCGCCGTAGTTGGCTTGCTGCTCTCATCCCGATTGTCAATCCCCCTATCAAAGGTGCGTTGGTGATGAAAACTACAATCAATTTTGGAATGGGTGCGGCTCCTCTGCGACGACGGTTTGGCTCACTGACGACTCGCAACGCCGTTCGGCCGCGACGCGGTGACGGTTCCGGAGCGGTGCGTGGCGGGGTGGCATTCTCGTAGCGCTCGGCGTGATTGCGACGGTGCTCCTGCTCCTCATGGAAGCGCCAGTAGTCGTCGAAATGGC
>JAAEPE010000035.1 GCA_024222395.1 Myxococcales bacterium | reverse complement strand
CACTAATGATCTGGGCATTAGCCGGACACGAAGTGACACACGCGGACTAGCGACGGTCATCGACCTGTGATTCCGTCTACGGATTCCAATCATGCGGACGGACTTGGCTGCGAGAAACCGAAACGATTTCTGACGAGGCTAATGAGAGCGAGCCCGGTGCCTTCATCAAGCTGCTTTTTGAGCTCGATCGTGTCGAGTTCTCTAATCTCACCTTTCTAGCCTCCGAGTTTGCTTGCGATCTTAGAGTATCCAGATACGTTCGCCGAATGCCATGGTTCCTTCGCTTCTACTTAATTGCTGTTTGCTGCGCTTGTGGCAATTCCACCTTAGCTTCATCAGATGCAGCTCCAAGCCTGGCCGATGCAGAAGGAAACCCGGCCGTCGACGCTTTCCCAACACAAACCGATGCTAGTAGCATAGACGCCGGGGACGTGGGATCTGCCCATTCCATATCTGCCGGTGGCACGCACACTTGTGCCCTTCTGAGTACCAATCGTGTTCGCTGTTGGGGACACGGAGAGCGCGGCCGACTGGGATACGCAAGTACCGAAGACGTGGGGGACGACGAGTTGCCGTCGTCAATTGGGGACGTGGACACCGGAGACGATGTCACTCAGGTGGTGACAGGATTCGGTCACACCTGCGCTCTACTCACGACAGGAGCAGTGCGATGTTGGGGAACTGGCGTAAGCGGGCAATTGGGACAGGGCGACTGCATTGATCTCGACGGCAGCTCGCACGAATGTGATATCGGCGACGACGAATTGCCTGGCTCAGTTAGCGCAATCGACATCGGTGGAACAGTAACCCAGATTGTCGCTGCTGCGTCTCGCACCTGCGCTCTCCTTGATACGGGTGGAGTGCGCTGCTGGGGATATGGGCTGGACAGAACTCTCGGATACACAAGACTAGGTAATATTGGCGACAACGAAACTCCGGCCGTTGTTGGCGATATCGAGGTTGGTGGGGCGGCTGCTCAAATCGCGTCTGGTCACGATCATAGCTGCGCTCTTTTAGGCGCGGGCCAAGTGCGCTGCTGGGGAGACGGCAGGTTTGGTAAGTTGGGCAATCTGGACACGGTCACCATCGGAGACAACGAAACTCCAGCCTCGGCAGGAGATGTGGACGTTGGCGGAACCGTCGTGCAGATTGTGGCCGGTGGTCATCACACTTGTGCATTGTTGGACTCGGGAGCTGTGCGGTGTTGGGGAAATGGCAGCTTGGGACAGCTTGGCTACGGGGGAGCGCACGGATATCAGTCTGCGGGCCAACCCAACAACATCGGGGACGGTGAAACTCCAGCCTCCGCAGGAGATGTGGACGTTGGTGGAACAGTCGTGCAGATCACGGCCGGTGGCGATCACACTTGTGCTCTTCTTACCACTGGGAGGATTCGATGCTGGGGCAGAAATGGTGATGGCGAACTTGGTTATGGAAACCAAGACACTGTTGGGGACAACGAAACCCCATCAGTTGCCGGGGATGTCAACATCGGGGGACTCGCTACACAGGTAACTGCGGGCGTAGCCCACACCTGTGCTCGAATGTCGACAGGCTCAGTGAAGTGCTGGGGAAAAGGGTTCTATGGGCGTTTAGGGTATGGCGACCAGGAAGCCATTGGAGACAACGAAGAACCGATTTCGGTCGGAGCGGTGCCGTTGTTCTGATGGGCTTGGGCCTCAAAGTTGGGAGCTTTCAACTCATCCCCAATCATGCTTACAGGGCGAAGCACGAGCGAGCACTGATGCCAGCACCATCCTTGCACCACGAAGCATCAGAACAGACCCGATTCAGCCCAACTAGACCCGACTGCGAAGACTTCCAAACGCCGAAGACCATGCAATGGCGCGACGTTAGAGGTTGATATGAGGTGTCTTCGAATCCCGTTGGGGTCGCCACCTTGCCTCGCTGCCGTCCTTCCAGTCTAAGTACTGGAAGGCGCAGCAGGTTTGGGCGGCTAGCCTCATCCCGAGGGGAGCTGATCATCGAAGCTAGCCTTCCGAGGCTGATACATGGCCACAACGTCTCAGAACTAACCCCCGAGACGTCAAGGATTGCAGCGAAGCGGCTCGATATCATCGTGGCCTGGGGCCTAACGGATTTCCACGGCAAGTCCGTTCTCGAAGTGCCATCGGTTCTTGAGTGGAACGTTCGGAGGATCGGTCAAGGCGGGCTGAAATCAGAATGATCACGATTCACTGTCAGGCCCTTGTGGTTAGCTTTCTGGAAGTGAGCTGCGCATGCATTCAGTAGAGATATTCACAGGAGCGGGTGGTCTGGCGATTGCCACCCACCGGGCCAAATTCAAGCACAGGCTGCTCGCCGAGTGGAATCACAATGCCTGTGACACCTTGCGGACGAACATCCAGACGCCCGCCATTCGCGGAATCAAGAGCTGGAATGTAGTTGAAGGTGACGTTCGTGAAGTGGATTTCTCCACCGTCGGTGAGACCGATTTGGTGGCCGGGGGCCCACCCTGCCAGCCGTTCAGCATCGGGGGAAACCACAAGGGCAACGGTGACGACCGGGACATGATTCCACAGTTCATCCGGGCTGTGAGGGGTCTTGCTCCGAAGGCTTTCATTATGGAGAACGTGCGCGGCCTGACCCGCCCAAGCTTTGAAGATTACTTCAATTACTGCGTGCTTCAGATGACCTATCCGACCGTCACGCGGAAGAAGGATGAACCCACCGAGGCGCACCTAGCAAGGCTTGAGGACATTCACGCCGCCGGACGACATCGGAAGCTAAAGTACAACGTGGTATGGCGCGTGCTCGACGCCGCCGACTACGGCGTTCCCCAGAACCGGCACAGGGTCTTCATGGTCGGGGTGAGATCGGACCTCGGCAGGGAGTGGCATTTTCCCGCCGCCACACACGATAAGGATGCGCTGCTGTTCGACCAGTGGGTAACCGGGGACTACTGGAAGAGGCATGGGCTAAAGAGGCCCGATGAACCGCCCAATAGGTGGGTGAAGCGAGTTGAGAAGCTGAAGCAGACATCCATGCTCGGCCTAAAGCCGTGGCGGACCATCCGAGATGCCACCTCCGATCTCCCAGCCCCTTTCAAGGACAGAGCTTCCGGTAAAGGTGTCTTTGACCATCGCTTCCAACCAGGGGCCAAGGCATATCCCGGCCACACGGGAAGTCCAATCGATTGGCCGTCAAAGGCCCTCAAGGCTGGTGATCATGGCGTTCCAGGCGGAGAGAACACCGTTCTATACCCCGATGGGAGCCTGCGGTATCTCAGCGTCCGTGAGGCGGCCCGAGTTCAGACGTTCCCTGATAGCTGGCGCTTCGAGGGCCCCTGGTCCGAGGCGATGAGGCAGGTCGGAAATGCGGTACCTGTTGAACTTGCTCAGAAAGTGGCCCAGAGCGTCGCGTCGATCATAGCATCGTGACGTGGCCGACGTTTACAACCCTCTCGACTACGGGAACCTGACCAAGAATCTGGTCCGGGAACTGTTGGAGCGTGGGCCGTACGCGCTGCCACCTGTCCCGTTTCAAGGACCGGGGGTATACGCTCTTTTCTACAAAGGGCAGTTCGAGCCGTACTCTTCTGTCCGAAGCGCGAAGTCCAAGAAACCCATTTACGTGGGCAAGGCGGTTCCGGCTGGGGCCCGCAAAGGCGCAAAAGGCGGGGATCCGTTTTCATCGAAGACGTTGCATTCTCGAATATCCCAGCACAGCCGATCCGTGGAGCTGGCCGAGAACCTAGCGCTCACGGACTTTTCATGTAGATACCTAGTCGTGGAGCCTTTGTGGATCACGATGGCTGAGCGGTTCCTGATAGAGCACTACCAGCCTGTCTGGAATGTATGTCTTGATGGCTTCGGCAATCATGACCCTGGCAAAGGCCGTCATCAGGGGGAAATCACCTGGTGGGACGCGCTTCACCCTGGCCGAGAGTGGGCCAAGAAGCTCAAACAGACACGGTCGGCAAAACAAGCAAAGGACAAACTAGCGGCGTTTTTTGCCGAGGAAGCCCACTAGGAGTTTTCCTAGTAAGTCCTCATCCTCCGTCTCGCACTCCCAGATCGTCAGGACCTGCCAGCCGTCGGCCTGAGGCTAGGTAGAATAAACCTGTGTTTCTGATTTGCGCCTTGGTACCCAATCGTTCCATATCCTGTCTAGCCTCAGCCTCCCATCGCTTCACTCGCTGCAGCATCCCTCATTTTACGATGCATCCCATTGGTGGGTCTGATTCTCTGCAAGTTTGCGGAACTGAGCGTTTCCTACGCAGCATCGTTGTAAGCTCAGGGTATTCACTCCCAGGGACCAACATGAGCCGAGAAGAAATACGACTTACGACCCTAGTGGAACACGGTGGTTGAGCGGCTAAGCTTAGTCCAAAGGACCTCGCTCAAGTCTTGAGCGCGCTGCCCCCCGTCACCGATGCTGCCGTGCTGGTTGGTACCAGCACAGCGGACGATGCTGCCGTATACAAAGTTTCCGAGGAGCTTGCGCTTATTCAGACCCTCGACTTCTTTACGCCCATCGTCGACTCCCCTTTTGAGTTTGGCGAAATCTCCGCGGCCAACAGCATTAGTGATGTCTATGCGATGGGCGGTCGTCCCGTCGTCGCCATGAATATCGTCGGGTTCCCGCGCAACAACCCAGGGGCGCCGCTATCGGCTCTAGGAGAAATACTCAAGGGCGGTGCTAGCAAGGCCGCCGAGGCAGGCGTGAGCGTTGTTGGTGGTCACAGTATCGACGATAACGAGCCCAAATACGGCATGGCCGTTACCGGCTTTGTTCATCCCGACAAGATATGGAGAAACGTCGGGGCAGTTCCCAGCGATGCGCTCGTGCTTACCAAGGCAATTGGTACCGGCATAATCTCCACAGCCATGCGAGCGCAGAAGGCAGGACAAGACGCCGTTGGCCCAGCCATCGCCTCGATGACGCGTTTGAATAAGGATGCAGCGGAAGCTGCGGCCACCCTCGATGTGCACGCCTGCACCGATGTTACGGGCTTCGGATTGCTCGGGCACCTGCGCGAAGTCTTGCGCTCAGAACTCAACGCCACAGTGCACGTTGATGCCGTACCCATCTTGCCCGGCACCCACGCGCTCGCCGAAGCGGGCTTTGTGCCCGGCGGCAGCAAGCGCAACCTCGCCTCATTGAGCGATCTTGTCTCTGCCCACACCGGAGTTAGCACGGTGGAGCAAGAAATCCTCTGCGATGCCCAAACCTCGGGCGGCCTACTTTTTGCCCTGCCAGCTACGCAAGCCGAGCAACTCGCTCAGAGCTGCATCAACAAGGGGCTGCAGGCAAGCGTCATCGGAGAGGTCTCCGCAGGCGACGGCACGATTCGCCTGCAACGCTAGCCGCGAATGCAAGCGGCGCAGAGGTCACCTTGCGCAAGGGTCAAACGACGCATTGTCCTCATGCGTGCGCACAAGCGCCAAGACCCTACTTAGGCTCGTAGAACGGGCCTAGCGAGGGACCGGAGCTGGCTTAGCCTATCGCGGAGAAGTGGGGAGAGTTTGTCTCTTGGTGCACGCTGACAACGGCGCAGCAGATCGTCTGTGCCGTTCTTGTCTACTCGCAACATGGCTATGTGCAAAAGGTTCAGATCAAGGAGAAATTCTAATGACTCATCGCCTTGCGCGTCCTCGCGAGTCGCCAGGCAGACCTCTTCCCCCTCGTCTATCTCACCTTCGATGGCCAGAATAATCCCTAGATATATCCGCGCCTCGGTTGAGACCGACTTGCAGCCAACGCTTTTCGCTGTGGCTGCAGACCGCTTAAGGTGCTCGTGTGCGACGACCGTGTTGCCCACATAGAATTCGGAAACACCCCGATTCAGGGCGTCAATGGCTTGGTCGGTCCGTGTTCCGAGAGATCGCGACATGATGTTGGCCTCGGCAAAACCACGTCGCGCGTCCTCGACATCGCCACTGCGCAAATCGCAATCGGCCAAGTTGCTCGTTGCAATCGCTGCCAATCTGACTCGACCAGCTCTCATCGCTTTGTCACGGACCTTGGAGTTCAAGATCCGTGCTTCGTCGAGGTGCCCTTCTGCCACTGCTTGGCAAGCCCGAGCAAGTTGCACTCGATCTGCCCAGTGTGAATCGGGCTTTCGCACAAGTGCGGCTGCCCTACCGATCCACTGGGACGCGACTGAGGAGTTGTCCATCATGCACCTAGCAAGCCTCAACGCAGCATCACAGCGCACCGACGAATAAGTATCGCATTCGTAGGCCCGTGAGAATCGAGCACGTGCGCTGTTCTTCTGCCCTACCGCCATGAGCGCAGCGCCGTGCCAGAGGTCGCAAACTGCCTTCTCGTGCAAGGTCATCTCTTCACGAAACGTCGCGGCGATGTGGCGCGCTTGCTCTAGAGCATCTTCAGCGCCGAAGTGCCGGGCTGTGGCGACGAAGCGCAACACCGCCATCCGGCTCTGCTCACATATGGGTGGCTCCTGGCCAAGTTCGAGCGTCGCAGCTAGCGCATTCCAATCGCTCACGTACTCGACCGTCTCCGCATCGAGCATGAGCGAGGCTGAGCGCTGGGTAGCACGCGCATACCAGTGCATCGCAAGCGCTGTCTGTCCTGCGCGTTCTCTGTGCAGCGCCAACGTCGGTGCGCGGTGGTCATGGTCACCCGGATTCAGTCGCTCGATGATGTCTGCAATCTTGCCATGTAGCATTCGCTTTCGATGTAACGGAATTGTCGAGTACGCCACGATACGAACCTGGTCATCGCGAAACCGATAGGAGGGAGTATTCGCAAACTCCGAAACGAGGATTCCCTCATCGATCAGATTTGTCATGGCAGCCCTGCCATGAGTACTCCAAGTGCTTGGGTCGAGTTGCCGCAACACGCGGCACGGCACGGTGCTGCCAATCGCCGCCGCCATATGAAGCATGCGGCGATCGTCGGGTCCTATTTCGTCGAGACGCGCGAGTGCTTGCTTCTCCATCGCCGGAGGTGCCAGCTGGGCGAGGAGAGTGTCGCTGAGTTCATCGCCTCGGACGATTCCCGAGCGCACCATGAGAAGCCCCCTATTACGTAAGAAGTGGAGCAGCTCGGACAGTTGTCTGGCATTGCCGCGAGTTCGTTCCCAAAGCTGAATGGCAAGTCTCTCGTCTACGCCCGTTTCGGAGAAGAAGCCGCGAATAGAGTCTCTGGTCTCCCTTAGCCCTAGGTTTCGAATTTCGAAATCATGGTCGAGACCAACTAAGAATTCATCTAGCCCCTGAGATGGCCGATAGGTGCCGACGAAGAGGAATGACTGTGTTCTCGGCATGGCCGCGAGACGGCTCGCAACTCTGAGCGTCATGCTATCGGCAAGGTGCAGGTCTTCCATCACATATATAGGCGGTTTCTCCTTGACGCGCGCGAGGACAAAATTCTCGATGGTGACAAGCAGACGTTCCCATCGATGGTCATTCTCCTGCACCATTGCAGAGGTATTCACCTCGCAACTCGCGACATTAGAAGTTCTACGAGTTCATCCTGTTCTTTCCCAACGCAGTACGTGCCAAAGGCTCTGCGCAGACATGCCTCCTGCTTGTCCCTCAGCGCATCTCGGCTCACCCCTGCAAGATTGAGTAGCATCGACGTCACAGGAGCAAGCGGTGTGCTCTGAGTTTCATAGCGGCAATGGCCGATGACCCCGGATCCACCAGCGGCAAGCCACTGATCGATGATGGGGGCTAGGAGATACGACTTGCCACAGCCCGCCTCCCCCGAAGCCCCACAAGCGCGGTCGTGCCATGGAATGCATCGTCCACGATGGACCGCAAATCCCGCATCATGGTTCCATGCCCCGCGAACTCGCGAGCCTCGCCGCGGACACGCAAGTAACGAGACTTGGAATGGCTAATCTCGTCGATAGCGTGCAGGCCGACGGATAAACCGGTGGCAGCTTGCACAGGATCAGCTATCTCGCGGGCAACAAAGCCACTACCGAGTCGCTCTAGGACCGCTGTACTCGCGACAAGCTCCCCACCCTGGGCGCCCTGGAGCATGATTTCTGTTTCTGAGAACGGCAGACCAACGACCGACATTGCGTAGCAATCTTCGGTGCCAAAGGCGCCAAAATGTACTTGCCCTCGGTGTACGACCGAGCGCAGCTCTGTCTCCACTCCTCGGGTCTGAGCGACCTCTTGCATATCTAGCATCATCTGGTGAGAGGCCAAAACGGCTCGCTCTTCGTCGTTCTCAAATGGCGATTGCAGCCCGTACACCGTGAGAACCTGGTGGCCCTCTACTGTAGATTGGAGAGAGAGAACCAGGCCACCGGCGTCCCGCTGAACACCTATGAATATTTCGGAGAGACGATCGATGAGCTTGAGATTGCTAATTCTAACGCCCCGCATCTCGGTGAGCACCAACACGACTTGGCGAAGCTCGGCCTCGGTGCGCCAGTCATTCGGTACGTAACGCAGACGCTTCGCCAATGGTGGAACCACGAGAGTCTCGAGAATGGCGATCGCATCTTCAACATCTTCAACATCTTCAACTTCCTCGAGCGACTCTCGTATTTCACGCTTGTACTGCGTGGTTGGGGCGCTCATTTCCACCAAGGCAGAGACCCCGGGACGCCGAGAGACCAGCTTCGCAAGAGCCCCTATCGAATCCGCGGTCGCAGTATCGATGAGGATTTCCTTTGGACCAGCGAGACTCTGCAGTTCCGCGCTAACACGTCCACAGGGACCGGTAAACGCGACGACGCGCTGCCGATTGTCGCCTATCATCGGAAGCCAGAGGTCCCCACTGGTCACTGCAATGGCGACGAGAGGTGAGAGCCCTGAGTCTGCCAGGTTGCTTGCCATGGCCAGGTCTCGAACAGCCAGGGCCGAAGAGCAGGCACGCGCTTCGTGCTGCAGGTTGGCGCCGTCATCGGGGCTTCCATCAAGCCTCGGTAGATAGAGTAGTCGACCGTCCGCCCCGGTTGGAGCAGTGAGGAACGTAGTACTCTCATCGAAGACTTCGATCGTCGCATTGGAGACGGGACTTCCAGTGTCGTCAGACAAGGTGATGACGACGCGTCCACCAAGGTCTACGCTCGCAACCTCGTGGTCCTCAGCGAATAGCCCGCCGATGCTCGCCAAGAAGAAGTCAAAGTACTCATTGTCGTCCCATTCCCCTGCTGTCAGCTGATTGGGCAGTTCTGTCCCCTCGGTATCTCCTCCCACATCTCCACCAGAGTCGGCCCCCCACCTTCCCAGTCGTCGCCGCAGCCGGGCGCAAAGGCCAGGACCAAGAGTGTGGTAGCGAGGGTTGTCGTTGTTCGAAGATTCATGGCGGACATACACTAGAGCAACAGCCATGCCAGAAGCCGCAATGCCCGCATACGCGAGTGACTTTACTTGGCCGATGGCAAAATACCCCCATGTCGTGACATCGATGTCGTCTGCGAAGTCTGCACCGGTGGTGGTGGTGGTGGTGGCGGTGGTGGTGGTGGTGGTGGCGGTTCCGACTCGTGTGAGTACGCAAATGACGGCGAGTGCGACGAACCTACCTACTGCGATGAAGGCACCGATAGCACGGACTGCGCAAATGGCGGTGGTGGTGGTGGTGGTAGTGGTGGTGTTTGCGTAGCCACCCCCAGCCCTTGTTGGGACGACTGCAATGCTGATCACGGAACCTGTGCCGAACGCTGTGGTTCTGGTTCGAGTTGGCGGCATGCAATGCCGATCATGGAACCTGCGCCCAGCGCTGCGGAGCAGGGTGCTTCTGCTGGGACGACTGCAATGCCGACCATGGAACCTGCGCCCAGCGCTGTGGCGCTGGGGACGCCTGTTGGAGCGAGTGCAACACTGATCACGGCACCTGTGCCGAACGCTGTGGTGCTGGGGACGCTTGTTGGAGCGAGTGCAACACTGATCACGACACCTGTGCCGAACGTTGTGGCGGCGGAGCAGCCTGTTGGGCGGAGTGCAATACTGACAATGCAACCTGTGCTGAACGCTGCGGTTCGGTCTAAGAGTGGGCGCCGACGAGTCTCCAATCTAGCCCAGATGCTCGAACGTCTTCGGGTATCCCCCCCTCGTAAGATATATTCCTGGGCGCCTGCTAGACATTATCGAGCGCGATGGAATCGACCTGAGCTCGTTGCATACGTTGGTCCTAGACGAGGCCGACAAACTCCTCGACCTTGGGTTCTCAGAAGAACTCCATACACTGCTCCAGATACTTCCAGGCGAGCGCCAGAATCTTCTCTTATCGGCGACGCTCGCACCAAAATCATCGAGCTTAGTCACAGATTCCTGAGCGACCCCACCCACATCTCAATTGCGCACAACTTGTCGAGTTCTCAGATCTAGCAGCGAGTGATAGAGGTGAATCGCGACCAACGACGTCCACTGCTTGGGCACTTGATTGCGCTTGAGGAGTGGCCGCAAGTCCTGGTCTCTGTCGCCAGCAACCGTTCCGCGCACAACTTGGCAGCCAAGCTCCGCGGCATGGGCTTTGGGGCTGCGGCGCTTCAAGGAGATCTTGAGCAGGCTGAGCGCACGAAGGTGTTGAGGCAATTCAAGAACAAGAGACAGCAGGTGCTCGTGGCCACCGACCTCGCTTGTCGAGGTATCGACATTAGCGAACTCTCCTGTGTTGTGAACTACGACCTACCAAGGTCGCCGAACGACTATGTTCACCGCATCGGACGGACAGGCCGTGCAGGAAAATGTGCTGTGGCGGTTTCTTTCATTGACCACTCCACCTGCGCCCACTTCAGGCTCATAGAGAAGCGCGCGAACATCCGCGTGAAGC
This sequence comes from Myxococcales bacterium, assembly GCA_024222395.1. Classification (GTDB taxonomy): domain Bacteria; phylum Myxococcota_A; class Polyangia; order Haliangiales; family Haliangiaceae; genus NORP324. The sequence goes on along the minus strand of JAAEPE010000035.1, from coordinate 450 downwards.
GCGAGCAGGTTGACGGATTTGCACTAACTCCGCAAGAGCCCAAGACGGAGGTGAGCAAGAGTCCGACCATAAGGAAAGCGCCCGAGCAAATAGGAGAAGTTGCGTACCGAAGCAGCGATACTCGCAATAAGGGATCCGAAATGGGAACTTCCGGACCAGGGATCGCAACCCGATGACGAGGCGGTTACTAGAGGGTGCGAGATCAATTGTAGGGCTTTCTTTTAGGCCGCATTCTCAGTCGCTTCCTGAGCCCGTTCTATCGCCTCGTGAAAACGCTCTGGCCCTGCCGTGGCATAGCACGCTCGCATCTTCGCCATGTTAGTCGCAATTGGTGGACTCCAGTGTTGCCCTGCTCGTTTCATGCGGGCCTGGAGAACATATCGGTGGGCACTTTCGATCGAGCCGGATCCGATGGGCCAGCCTTGTTCTCGGTAGAAATGGTAACGCATT
>JAAEPE010000034.1 GCA_024222395.1 Myxococcales bacterium | reverse complement strand
TGCTTCTGAGGCTGGAATGATGGCGATGATTTTCATGTCGCCACCGCACTGGTCGCACTTGAGGATGTCGATGGCGAATACGCGCCGGAGCAGCTCTGCCCATACCAGGGCTCGGTTGCGTAAGGGACCAGTATCAACGGAAGCGGGCTCTTGGTCTGGAGCACCAGGCTCTCGCCCCATGGCCACTACGTCCACGCGGAAGCGATGCGCGGGCGCGAAGACGCCGAAGTACCGAGTTAGGTTCTTGTGTGGTGGTGGGAATAGTATTGCGAGTTTTTGCAGCAGCTCGACTTGGCCAAATCTCAGCTCGCGACGCCCGTCTTGCAAGGGACGCTTGAGCTTAACGACCACCTGACCATTGTCAGCGAGCGAGAGCCTGCTGTTGGCTATCGGTGCTCTTGATGCGTAGCGGCAGAGCTTCTCAAGGCCGTCGCGGTCATCGGAGTTGACGATGCGCTCGGCGTGCAGGGAGTAGCCGTAGAAGAAGGCCTGGCGCCGGGTCGCGTGCTCCGTCGAGAATGGCCTGCTACCGCCAGAGCGGCTCTCGCTGAGACTCTTGGCCTGCTCTTGTGCCAAGAGTCCGGGGCCTTCACCATATGCTAGCCTCAATTGAACGCTCGCAGTGGCATCTTTGCCGATGCGCCCGCGAATTGGCTCGCCCTCGTGGAGTTGTGGAACCGCACCGGGGTTGACCTCGCGGATGTATAGCCCCACCTCGCTGTAGTCCAAGGTCTCGTATTGGAACTCC
>JAAEPE010000033.1 GCA_024222395.1 Myxococcales bacterium | reverse complement strand
CTGTTCACTCTCGAGACGAAGTCCGCTGTTTGGGCCGCCGGTGTGTGCATGGCAATCACCACCGCAAATTCTCCTAGCCTCGAGGGGCAAAACAACCGGTTGAAACTGACCTTCAGAAAAAGCTACGGCTTTAGAACCCTTAGAGCCACCGAATAGCCCTCTATCACACCATGGGCCAGCTACCGGAGAAGCCGATGACCCACAGATTCTGCTGAGGAGCCAATTATTAATATTTCACGTGCGCGTGCGCGTACGTGTGCGCCCCCTATTGCCTGCGGTCCAAGTCCTGCGGAAGCGATGTGGAGGCGGACGTTTTTTCAGAATCAGTAAGGGACAACTCTTCACCGGGCTACACCTCAACAAAAACGCTGTCTTCGGACCGGTGCGTTCCTGGAATCAGCAAAAAAGCTGGCACGAAGCTGGCTCTCTATCTAGGCGAACCCAGAATTTCTGATTCTAGAAACGGAGACAGATGAGCCCCCAGGAGTTCACTAACCAAGGAGACAACATGCCAGAACAACCCCAACCCCAACGCCACCTAGCAGACCTAGAATCGCGTGCATTTGCCGCTTACTTCCGCAGGAACGGACCACAGGCGAGTCAGCCAGCAGCTTGCCACACCCAAATCGAAGAGGCTAGGTAGAATAAACCTGTGTTTCTGATTGCCGCCTTGGTACCCAAGCCTTCCAATGTTTCCATATCGTGTTTGAATCTGGCCTCCACATCGATCAATTTGCTCAAATTGAAGCTATTTTCGCGTCATTTGTCGTCGCCCAGAATATTGGAACGAGTTTGCCCCTCCGCTCGCCGAGGCGACCGCTTGCTAGCCTCTTGCCAAAGGATGCTGCCATCGGCTTCGTAGACAGCAAAAGGCCCTCACATCGCTTCTCACCGACGGTGCAAGCTCCGCCGCCATCATGGGCTTCACCAGCTTTGCCGCCGCAGCCCGTCGCTGCGAAGGTCACCAAGATCGCCCCCAACATCCCTCCCCAACATCCCCATGGTAGCTAGCTTCATGCGTGGTGAGTTCTCGACAAACATAGCTGGTGAGTTCTCAACAGTGTGCCTGTATTTGCCAGCCCTTCAACACAAATCCGGGGCGTTGAGACTGGCTGTCGACTTGCTTGTCTTGCGGACATGTCCTTCACAAGGCTCTTCCGACGAAACCGAGTTGGCGATGGCCGTGCACTCTTGGGAGTTGTTGGTGCTGCGATTGATCCGCGCCGCCCCGTCCTTGCCAACCTCATCGTTACCCGTCGTTGCAACCTCAGCTGCGCCTACTGCTATGAGTACGATAAGACTTCGCCGCCGGTATGCACGGCAACGCTGAAGTGGAGCATTGACCACCTGCGCCGCTTGCGCGTCGTGTTTGTCACACTCACTGGCGGCGAGACTTTGCTCCATCCAGAACTGCCAGAACTAGTGGCCTACGTTCGTGAGCGCGGCATGACGCCGCTGATGAATACCAATGGCTACTTGCTCACTCGCGATCGCATCAAGGCTCTCGGCGATGCAGGTCTCTACGGCATGCAAATCAGTATCGACAACCTCACACCCAACGAGACGACCAAGAAGTCTCTCAAGACTCTGTTGCCGAAGCTTCGCCTGCTTGCGGACCACGCAGCATTTCGTGTCCGGGTTAGCACTGTTTTGGGCGCAGGCTCGCCTGATGAAGCGATCATGGTGGCACGCACGGCGCTTGAATTGGGGTTTGAGGCCAAGTGTCAACTCGCTCGCGATGAAGAGGGTGCTCTAGTGCCTTTGGATTCCCGTTCCCTTCAAGTCTACGAAGAGATTCGTCGCATGGGTCGACGCTCGCCTCGGTACTTGAGCGAAGACTTTCAGACGCGGCTCATCCAGCATGGCCAAGTTGCCTGGAAGTGCCGCGCTGGAGCTCGGTATTTTCACGTTTGTGAGAACGGCCTTGTCCACTTTTGCTCGTCGCGGCACGGCTGTCCGGGCAAGCCGCTTGCTGAGTACGCCGAGGCCGATATACGCAAGGCCTTTCACACGCCCAAGGGCTGTTCGTCCACCTGCACACAGCCCTATGCCCACCAGATAAGTCGGCTGGACTCACTGCGAGGTCAAGGCAAGACTCGCCTGCCAATACTACCATCACAAGGACTCGGCGCTTGAGGTATTTGCCTCGGGCCCACAAGCTCCATAGCGCGTCGTTCCCACAGACCGGGCAGGGTGGCAGTCAAGAGTTCAAACTCCGAGCGACGCGCTCCTACCTCGGGTCCATATTGGGCAAGCAGCGGCGCGTCATTCAACGCGGGATGAACAACGAGCTCCGGAAGGCTGTCGCCATCGCGATGCCAGCGCTCTCCTTTGTCGATAAATGCCTCAACGATGGGCAAGGACATCTTGCCCGCGAAGCCG
>JAAEPE010000032.1 GCA_024222395.1 Myxococcales bacterium | reverse complement strand
CTTTCGACTCGGGCAAGCCAACAACGATCGCTCGAATTCATTCAACAACGACAACGCTTCGAAAACAGGGACTATTTGATATGCTCATTAGCGGCACGAGGGGGAGAGAACGGGAACGGGGGAGAGATCCGAGGGCGGGCCACGTGGCCACCTACCAGCCGGCGGCCTACCAGCAGATGGCCGACCTCCAGGGGAGCATCGCCCACCTCCAGAACGATATGATGATCGTCAAGGCGTCGGTGATGTCCATGATGCAGATGCTCTCGAGCCTCATGCACCGGCTCGACGCCGAAACCCATACCCATTGAATTTCTTTGTGTGGACATGAATTGAACTCTCTTCCCATCCATCCTCCTCCTGTTTCTGCCCCCGTACCGTCATGGCGTCCAACACAATCAATCCAACGCTAGATCCCGCCCTTTTGCGGGAACCCGCGCAGATCGACCTTGAGGAGGTGGATGTGTCCGTGCCCGACCGCGACTTTGACATCGACCTCTCGGTCGGG
>JAAEPE010000031.1 GCA_024222395.1 Myxococcales bacterium | reverse complement strand
TTGGGTTTGAAGTCTTGGGTTTGAAGTCTTGGGTTTGAAGTCTTGGGTTTGAAGTCTTGGGTTTGAAGTCTTGGGTTTGAAGTCTTGGGTTTGAAGTCTTGGGTTTGAAGCCATTGGCATACCCTGTTCGGGTTTCGGTGCGCTCATGCGACCGCGCGCCGAGATGATATTCTCGCTCAAGCCGCATCGCCTCGTTGAGCAGTGCAGTCATCGCAGATTACATACCGCCAAATCCTTCGCGGCCAATAGGTTTGGTAACGGAGGTATTGATGGTTTCGGACGCACCCACGTGTTCGAGCACGGCGACCTTCTCTTCTGCGAACTCTACGATCTTGACTTGCACGGTGTTCTTCCTCGGTGGAATTGGTATTGCTTCGCCCCATCCTTCCAATCGGGATTGGCGCGAAACTGCGATGGCGTTTGGCCCTGAGCCTTCTTGAAGGTGCGGGAGAACGACTCAGGATTGGCAAAGCCTGCGTCGTAGGCGATGTTGATGATGGGATACGATGGGTCGAATACCAATTGGTACGACGCCCGCTTGAGGTGCAGGAGCCGCACGAGCTTGCTGACGCTTATGCCCGCGTATCCTCTGAATTGCCTATGAAAGTGGAACTTCGAAAGCCCTGCTACCTTCGTAAGGTGCGCTGCATCTAGCGAGCGGTCGAGGTTGGCATTGACGTAGTCGACCACCCTCCAAATTTGCTCTGCGTAGTCTCTTGCTGTTTCGTCTTTCATAACGGCCTTGGCAACTGCATCCACCTTGCCCCATCAGCGCGTCTCTGTCCTGACCGTTCTTGCTATTCTGCGCCCACGCCCAGCGAGTCTATTCCAGAAGATATCTCGAGTAGTAAGAACTTCACCCGCTGAGAATCGCCCTCTCCGGTGCCAAAGACTGCCTCTGGACGGGCATGGGGCAACTCGCTGACGTCGAAAGAAGGAGGTAGCTTCACGAGAGTGCGAGAGAACCTATGTGCGTGCTGCAACACCGCCTCAAGAAATGGAAGGTCGGCCAACACAACGCGCGTGCGGTCGTAGTCGGCTCCCCAAGGTGGGTCGACAAAGAGCAAATCAGCTCGGCAACTCGGCAGTTCTTTGATTGCATCAGCACAGCGCCACTCGATCTCGGATTCGATGCCGTAGAGCCTGGCGTTGTGAGCGGCCATCTTGATGCGCGCTTGGTCGACCTCGAGAGCGACGACCCTGTTGCCGGCCCGAGCAAAGCCAATAGCATTGCCGCCCGCGCCGCAGCACGCATCCACGACAGTGCAGCCCCCGACCCGCTTGCCTGTCTCCAGCGCAAGGGATTCAGGTGTGAGTGAGATCTTGCCCTCATCATCGAGCCGTGCCCCCTTGCGAGTGAAGCCGACACTCGCATTGCGACGGCGCTTGGCCTCATCCGTTCGCGCTGCGCGAACGAGCTTGCGATTAAGTCGTGGCGAGACGTTGAGATCGATCGTGCGACCACCAATGCCGATTCCACGGAGTCTCGCCTGCGCGTCGGCCGCCTGAGGCCGCTCGAGCGAAGCGGTTGCGCGCACCCATCCCGGCTCCACAGCTTCAATGACAAAGCCGGGCCCAAGGAGCCGCTCGTGATCGAGCCAATCGGGCAATGGGCCTACATAGACTCGAACCGGCATCAGCGCAGTGTAGACACCTTGCACGGCCCGCGCGAGACCAGCTGTTGCTATCATCCGGCCGTGCCCGTGGCAGAAACGAATCTCGACTCACTACTCGCCACGATGGGCGCGTTTGAGCAGACCTTCGAAGAAACTCCGCTCAAGAGCATTCACAGAACCACCGCCAATGGGGGACGTGAGGCAACGTCCCATCCATTGTTAAACTTTAGGTAGCGGTTCCACCCGATCCCATTCAGGATCGGGGTTGCAATAACAAAGGAACCGCTGATAAATTGAGCATCAAAGAAACGAAGAAGAGCCCTTACCGAGATCATTCCACTGCCAATTTCTCTGGAAGATCTCGTTCATGAGGAGCTTCGAGAGTTTGTGATCGCGCAAGGCATGGTCGCTTTGCAGAACGTCCTTGAGGCAGAGCGCAGTCGCCTCTGCGGTCCAGCCTATAAGCGCGCAGAGCATCAGGCTAGGCGAGGAGGCTAGGCTCTTCTCGCATGGGCGTTGGCTCCGGTCCAGACGCGAGTGTCGTTGACGGCTCAACCGGCGTGGAGCTCTGCCCTTCAGGTAGCAACATCATCATCGGCACCAGTGGCGCCGACTACCTTCAAGGAACGTCTGGAGTCGACTGCATCCTCGGCCTCGGCGGAAACGACGATCTCTATGGCAAGGGTGGCGCCGATGTTATTATCGGCGGCACCGGAGACGACTACATCCACGGCGGTGGTGGTGGTGACACTATCTACGGCTCAGACGGCAACGATACGATAGACGGCGCCGGCGGTGGCGACACACTCTACGGCGAAGCTGGCAACGACTCCATCACAGGCGGCAATGGCACCGATCTCTTGGATGGCGGTCTTGGCAACGACTTCCTCGAAGGTTCTGGCAGCGACACGCTTCTTGGCGGCGCCGGCTGCGACGTTCTCGACGGCAGCGACGGCAACAACTCACTGGATGGTGGCGAGAGGCTAGATGGAGCTGTTCTTGGCCGAGAAGAAGGGCTCTAGGGTTTCACGTGGGCGAGACAGCTTGCGCAGCGCAGTTCCAGACATCGACAAGCTCTTCGCGCAGTGGGTCGAAGCGGGCCGCAACGTTGGTTCGATGACTGCTCGCACGATGCACTTGCTCGACCTGTACGGCGACCAG
>JAAEPE010000030.1 GCA_024222395.1 Myxococcales bacterium | reverse complement strand
TTATTGTTCATCTGCTCATCAAGAGCACAGTAAGCCTCTTTGGCGATATCTGAGATTGCCATCTTCTTCTCGTTGCACATCACGGAATAGTCTCCCGAGATTTTCCTCGTCCTCCCGCCAAGGAGCGAAGGCGCAGTGACCTCCCTACTCGCTCTCGCCACCGTACCCTCGCGCAGGCCTAGCAGCACCAGGCCGATGCCATTGGCCGATTCAAGGGCACTCGCAAACCCTGCGCCACCGTTCTCGCCATCTCCGAAGGCTTGCTGCGCTTCGCTCTGGAGCTCTGCGTGATCTTCAAGGCCATCCAACTGTGCTCCCTCGGTAGCGAGGCTCCCGAAGCTGCAGCCCGCAAACTCACCCTGGGTGCGCTTGCAGCCTGCAATGGCATATTGCCAAGCACAACTCCTCACCTCCACACTCGCATCCAACTTCGCGCTGTAGCTGCGGTGCAGGTGAATGACTGCTGCAAGCGCAATGATGAAGAAGGGCATTACGATGACGCCTTCGACCATTGCGGCCCCGCGGGTATCGGAAATCAAGCGCTTTCGTCTCGTGCGTTTAGGCATTTTCACCCGACGTATCGGGAAATGAGAGCCCAAGTTGCTAGTGAACAATGATTGCATCGGCGCCGTCCTCTAGCTTCTCAAGTAGGGCCTCGAACCTCTGCGCAGCGGCCGCACCGATGTTTGGCCCCTTCCGAGTTCCCGACTCACAGGTATTTGTCCTTTCCGGGCACTCCCATTGCTGCCGGCCAAAACTGAGCCTGCGCATCCTGGCCTTCCACTCCATCGACCAGAGCCATTCACTTCGCTTGGCTGTCGCAGAGTCAAAATAGAACTCGGCCTGTGCAACAGCAAACCTTCCACCTAGCTCGCCGAGAGCACCAAGGGTTCCCGAATCGACTTCTCTGCCATATGTAGCCACCAGGATGCCTTTGCTGGAGTTGCTCGTATACACCTCCGGACTCCCCAAGACTATAGAGCGAATCTGAAACATCTCCTCGCCTTGGGCTGCGCAGTTGCACATCTCCTGAGGCTTACTCTCCTTCATGCCTTTCGACGCTTGAACGTCGCTGATCTCGACTTCGCTCTTCTCCGTCTGGAAGCAGTTGAGAACGTCGGTAATTTCCTCATACTCCTTCTCTATTACCTCGTTGTCTGCTCCGAAATCATCAAGATCTGGCGGCTCCACCTCTTCTTGGCAGAGTGGCTTCCCTGGATCCATTTCCCACTTCGTCATGCCTTGATCAGCCTGAAAGCCGGGACGCTCACAACCGAGTGGAAACCCGAACGGAGAATCGAACTCCTTCACTATGATGTTGGCAGATTCAGGGACATCCTCTGCGCCGTCAAGTGCCACGACACGCCGAGTATTGCCCTCACCAACCACGTGATACTTGCGAATCTTGACTACTCGTCTCCATCGAACTTTCTCCATGGTTGGAAAGTTCTGAATGTTGCAAGCCCGTCGAGCTTGCCGCCGATTCTTGTCACACAACTCCCGCAGCTCGCGGTCGCCGCTCTTGCAGATTCCTTCCTCCGCGTCGTAAGCGTCTCTTACATCGAGAACCTGCTGCTCGTATCTTTCGCACTCGGCTTCGTCCCCCCTGGCACAGTTTCTCTGTGTATGACTATCGAGTTTGGGATATGTGACGGTGATCTTTTGCTTTGGAGGTGGAGGCTTGGGCCCATCACCACAGTAGAACCTGGCGTAGACCTCACCGGATGACGAGGCAATGCTCCTGATTCCGCTGGAGAGGCCCGATACGGTTCTTCCGCCGACAATTCTACCGACTACGCCAAGGGTCTCCATGAGCGGCAACATGATGAGCCGACCAGCGTAACTACCTGCCTTTTTGCAGAGTGTCTCGAATTCGCCATCCTCTGTCGGAAGCCCCTGCAAGATGGGAAAGGTAGTTCCGACCGTGACCACCGGGGCGTAGCTACTGCTCGTGAGTTTCGCAGCGTTGACGCTTGCCAACACGGGAACCACCTTTCGCAGCGGCCCCTGCACCTTGTGCATAGCGGCCATGATCGCCTCCACCTCGGGTTTTGCCATCTCTTCTCCCTGCTTGGCGAGGTTGGCGGCACTTCGCATTGGCTGCACGCCAGATGCAGCAGCTGGAAGGAGGAATGCCGCGGCCATGAGAACTCGTGCCGCCAGTTTGAAGAGCGAGTGCAACATCGAAAGCAGCACCAATATCGCGAGCAGAGAGGCCATAATGATATTGATGAGCGCGAGCAAGTTCATGCCGCGCGCGTGGATGACTGCCGAGGAGAACGCCGCCGCATCCGCCGCGTCCTGCATGCGCTCTTGCGCGAGAATCGCATCACCAAGGCCGGAAAGGTAGTAGAGACAGCCAATCGTTACAGCAGCCATGAAAACTGCAATCACCATGACAGCGCCCTCTGTATTGCGAAAAACTCTCATTACTTTTCCTTGTATGCATAGGGAGCTGAGTTCAACGGCAACGTCGCGTCCGCGCTGAGAACCATGAAGCGCTCCCCCGTGAGGAGCAGGGCCGATAACAGCTCGTGGTTGCCTACGCCGCGCCTGAGTAGTTGCATTTGAGGAATGCCCTCCTTAATGCGCTTACTCACCGCCGCTGCCCGGGTGAAATCACCGTTGCCAATATCTCTCACGATGTCGGCGTTCTTGTCTTGGCTTAGACTTAAGCTCGAATCACACATGAGATAGCGCGCAATGGGGATCCCGCAATACGCCAGGTAGGTAACGCGCACGGTTGCCGGATGCCCTTCCTCGAGATAGAGCGCACCGTCTACGGCAGGAATTGGCACGTCAGCACCGGGAGCGCGCATGAAGTTGACCGAGGTTGCGCCATAGCTATAGGCCGCGGCGCCTGCAATCCAACCTGCGGTGCCAAGAGCTTCGACGGCGCTCGCCATGCCCTGTGGCAGGAGGCTCGCCGCATTCGGTGCAAAGGGAACCATGCGCGTAATGGCCGCGAAGCGAATCGCGGCCATTCGGGGCCCCCCCGGGCATTTCCCGTCCCTGGGAAGGGCACCGGACTGGAGACCAATCTTCTTTAGAAGCTTGTCGAACTTGCCGAGGAAGTCATCACTGCAACTGCCGTCGACAGGAATGTGGCCTATTGGCATGCCCTCGTATGCCACTGGATCGTCGGGCAAGACCACAATCGCCGACCGCACTGTGGTGGATGCCGCATGCTTGACGCCGAGGTTCGTCGCGCTCAGCAGGCTCCACTGCAGGATAACCAAGAACAATATGAAGAGCGGTGGGAAGACTAAGAGAAACTCTACGTAGACAACTCCGTGCTGGTTCTTGCGCGGGCTCTTCCAAGTATTCATGACTAGGCCCGCAACCAGAAGGCGAGCAGAGCACCGAGAAAGAAGGGGATGCCCATGCGGATCGTGCTCAGTGCCTCTGGTGGGGCAATGCGCCGATAGCGACTGGGCAAGACGGGGTTGATTGCCAAGAAGAGTGAGTTTGCTAGGGTGGCGAGAAGCCGACCTCGGTAGGCGAGTAGCGCAAGCGAGGCAAAGGTCGCCAGAGCAAAACCAAAGAGCTGGGCTTCGATTCCAAAAGAGGCTCCGGAAACAGCGCCCATCGCAGCGAGCAATTTCACGTCGCCTCCCCCAGCCGCGCCCTTGCGAAACATCAGGTAGGGCAGCAGTGCGCATAGAATGGCGGAGACGATGCTAAGCGCGGCCATTTGAGGCCCTGCGAGTACGAGATACGCCAGCGGTGCAACGACCAGTGGCGGCAAGGTGAGCTCGTTGGGAATGTGTCCCGTGCGAGCGTCGGTGAAGGCCGCCCCGGCAGAGAGTGCCAGGGCGACCATGTGCGGTATGGGTAAGGAGGCGAGCATGGGGCTACTGCATGGAGTCGAGGGATTGCCTCGAACTCGTGGCCTTGTTATCAATGGACTCCCCAACCTTCTGCCAAACCGTGATGCCAGCAACGCCAATCACCACAAGCAGAATCAGATACTCCACTGTGCTCAGTCCGCGAGTATCCCTAGTCAGATTCTCATCGCAGTCGTATTGAGCGTCGATCTTCGTATTCATTTTCTTCATCGTTCTTCTCCAGGTTGGGGGTTAGGGGGGGTGCGCAAGGAACTACGGAAGCGGCAAGCCGATCAGCATCTTCATCAGCTGATAGCGAGCAACCAACGGAACGCCGATGGCGTAAATGGCTGCCGAAGCGCCAACGGCGACGAGCGCCATGAGCACCGTGTATTCGACCAACACTGAACCAGCGGTATCAGCCTGCAGCTTCCGTAGACCTAGGCTACACACGCCGCACGTATCGGGGGGGACCTCTCCTGGTTGCTAGCATTCCCCATGGAAGCTCTAACACGCTGTTTTTACGAAGACATTTCGTACATTTGCTCCGCAAGAAAGAGGCCCGTTCCGAGCCGAGCGCATAGAATCGAGACACCTCGTGGGCTTCAAGAAGAGACAAATCGCAACCTCAGCCATCGATTCTTCGAATGCTGGGGCACCTATCGGGCGTTCACTAGGCATGAGCCTCGCGGACCTCGCAGCCCTAACGTCGGCACAACTCCTGGGCACTGGCGATGAGTCCCTCGAAATATCTGGGGTGCGAGACGACTCGAGGCACGTGCGCAAGGGAGAACTTTTCGTAGCCGTCAAAGGTATGAGTGTCGATGGGCACAACTACGCTGACGCCGCAATCAAGAACGGCGCCGCGGCCTTGGTCGTCGAACGAAAACTCAAGACCGACTTGCCCCAGCTCTTGGTAGCCTGTTCGAGCCGCGCTCTAGGAATCCTCGCCGCTCATGCAGCGGGTCGTCCCGCAGACTCGATCACGACCATTGGCATCACGGGGACCAACGGCAAGACAACCACGAGTTATCTCATCGAGGCCGTGCTGGAAGCAGCAGGCAAGAAACCTGGCGTGCTCGGCACTGTGAGCTACCGATGGATGGGCAAGGAGAAGGCTGCCCCCTATACGACGCCAACCCCACTAGTCCTGCAAGACGCCTTCACGAAGATGAAGGCCGAGGGCTGCGATACGGCGCTTCTCGAGGTCTCCTCGGCTGCTCTGCACATGGACCGCCTCGTCGGCACCCAGTTTGATGTCGCTGCATTTAGCAATCTAAGCCAAGATCATCTCGACATTCATAAGACGATGCATGAGTACCGAGATGCCAAGGCCAGGCTCTTTGGCGAACAGATGGCGCCACAGGGCGTTGCCGTCATCAACATCGATGATGAGGCCGGGGCCTTCATGGCCGAGGCTGCCGGCGCAGCCAGGGTCTTGCGAGTCTCACGGCGCGCCGATGCAGACGCAGAGATTCGCGTACTCTCCTTCACCTCTTCGATCGGTGGGATTAAGACAGAAATTGCCACTCCCACCGGCAAGCTCAAGATCTCCTCAGAGGCGCTCATTGGCCACTACAACGTCGATAACATCGCTCTTGCGGTAGGCATCGGCGAGGCTCTGGGCTTTGCACACGATGTGATCGCAAAGGGCATCTCCGAGATGCGCGGGGTGCCAGGGAGAGTCGAGCGTGTTGCCAATAGCGCCGGGCTCAACATTCTAGTCGACTATGCCCACACGCCAGACGCATTGGTGAACGTGCTGGCAGCGTTGAAGCCGCTTACGAAGGCCAGGCTGCTCTGCGTCTTTGGCTGCGGCGGAGATAGAGATCCAGACAAGCGCCCACAAATGGGAGCAGCGGTCGCCGACGCGGCCGACCTTGCCTTCATTACCTCTGATAATCCACGAACCGAAGATCCACAGTCGATCTTGGACATGATTACTTCGTCTGTGCCCAATGCCTTCTTCGCCGACGTCGACAGGCGCGTAGCGATTGCCGCCGCCGTTGCAGAAGCAACACCTAGCGATGTCGCGCTCATTGCCGGCAAGGGCCATGAGGACTACCAAATCCTCGGTACCGAGAAGGTTCACTTCGACGATCGAGAAGAGGCGGCTGCCGCATGCAAGGCTCGCAAGTCGTTTTCTAAAGACAGCATCCTACTCGAGACGGGCGGCACGTGTATTGCGGAGGAGCCATGTTCAGAGTTTTCCCGAGTCATCATTGACGGGCGATCTGCCGCCCCGGGTGATCTCTATGTCGCGATTAGGGGAGAGAATTTCGACGGTCACGATTTCTGCCAACAAGCACTCGACGCTGGCGCTACCGGACTCCTGCTTGAGAAGGGTCGCGGCAAAGGGTTCTCGGGAGCAACAGTCATCGAGGTTGACGACCCTCGCGAAGCTCTCGGACACATTGCTCGAAAGCACCGCCAAGACTGGGGCGGCAAAGTCATTGGCATCACGGGCTCAGCCGGCAAGACGACTACCAAGGACTTGCTCGCAACGGCCCTTCGCGGGGCTGGCCGCGTGCATGCTGCTGCGGGCTCAAACAACAACGAGACGGGAGTCCCCCTCACCCTCCTTGGAATTCGTCCTCATCACGACTTCGCCGTCATCGAGATGGGAATGCGCGGCCTCGGGGAAATCGACTACCTCGCCAACATCGCTCTACCAGACGTCGCTGTGGTGACCAATGCAGGTACGGCCCATGTTGGTCGACTGGGTTCGCCGGCCGCCATTGCCCGAGCCAAGGGTGAGATTTACGAGCGTCACACAGGTGGTGGCATTGGCATCTATCCAGAGGACGACCCGCGCCTCGGCGACCTTGCCCGAGCCTGCGATACCCGCAAGAGCTTTGGGGATAGCACCGGCGAAACCACGAGTGATGCCGACCTCTGCCTCGCAAGCTACCAGCCTCAGGGCGCAGGCGGTTGCACGATCGAAGTGGAGTACGAGGAAGAGACACTCAAGATCGACCTTGCTCTCGTCGGCAAGCACAACGCGATCAATGCGTGCGCAGCCCTCTTGGCCGCCATCTCAGCAGGAGCCAGCCTGGAGAGCGCCGCTGAGAGCATGGCACGAGTCAAGGCACCTCCGATGCGCGGTGAGATCCGCGAGATAGCCGGCCGCAAGGTCTTGGTCGACTGCTACAACGCCAACCCAACCTCCATGGAAGCCGCCCTGCGGACCCTCGAGGAGCTCCGCTCTGGTCGCCAAGCCTTCGCGGTGCTCGGGGATATGCTCGAGTTGGGTGAGCAATCTGCTGCGGCGCACGAGCGAGTCGGAGAGCACGTGGCAGGTCTCCGCATTCCGGTTGTCGCGATGGGAGAGTTTCGAACAAGCATCGTCGCCGGTGCAGCCGGCTCGGGCGGCGAGGCATGGTCCGCAGCCGATCCACTAGCGGCAGCCAGGGCGGCCCTTGCCTGCACCGAGCCGGGGGACTGGATCTTGCTGAAGGCCTCGCGTGGCATGGAACTGGAGCGAGTAGCCGATTCGATGCACACTGAGTCGCAGACAGGCGAGAGCCGGTAATCCCAATGCTTTTTCATCTCTTCTACGACGTACTTTCCGACATCGAGGGCCTTGGGTTTCTACGTGTCTTTCGCTACCTGAGTACCCGGATTCTGGCGGCAGCGATTACCTCGCTCTCCATGTCCTTCCTGCTCGGCCCATGGTTCATCAACCGACTTCGCTCTAAACAAATTGGTCAAGTCATCCGGGAAGACGGCCCGGAGAGCCATCAGGCCAAGTCCGGAACCCCCACCATGGGTGGGTCGCTCATACTCTTCGTTCTCGCCTTCTCGACCCTTCTTTGGTGCGACCTTTACAACCGTTTCGTCTGGCTTACTCTGCTCGTCACGATGGGTTTTGGCATCATTGGATTTGTCGACGACTATCTAAAGATCACTAAGAAAAACTCCAAAGGTCTTTCAGGAAAGATCCGCCTTCTCGCAGAATTCGCCATCGCCGGTTCTGCCTTGACGTTTTTCTTTGCCTCAAACACCCTACCGACCGAGCTCGCTCTATGGTTCCAGCTGCCCTTCACCAATTTCTACGAGAATCACTGGGTGCTGCCACTCTGGCTCTACATAGGGTTTGCAACCATGGTGGTCGTAGGAACCGCGAACGCCGTCAATCTCACGGACGGACTCGACGGACTCGCCATCGGCCCGGCAGTGATTAACGCCGGTACCTTCATGGTTTTGGCCTACATCGCGGGTGTTCAGACAAGTCTGATGGTGCATGTCGGCGGTGAGCTTCAGCCCGTGAAACTCGCCGAATACCTGCATGTTGCACACCTTCCGGGTAGCGAAGAACTCGCCATCTTCTGCGCGAGTATGTTCGGCGCCGGCATCGGATTCCTCTGGTACAACACCTACCCGGCAAGCGTCTTCATGGGCGACGTTGGTGCCCTCGGCCTCGGGGCCGCAATCGGCATGCTCGCCGTGCTCACCAAGAACGAGCTCGTGCTGCTGATCGTGGGTGGGCTCTTCGTATTTGAGACCCTCAGCGTCATCATCCAGGTCGGCTCCTACAAGATGCGAAACAAGCGGGTCTTCCGCATGGCCCCGATTCACCACCACTTCGAACTGAAGGGGTGGGAGGAGCCAAAGATCATCGTTCGCTTCTGGCTCATTAGCATCATGCTAGCCCTAATGGCCCTGGGCACGCTGAAGCTGCGCTAGGCTCGCGCCGTGGATCTCACTGGCAAACATGTTGTAGTAGTTGGTCTGGCTCAAACCGGCATCTGCGTTGCGAACTTCTGTCGCGAGCGAGGTGCTCGAGTAACCGTGAGCGATGGCAAGCCCGCGGCGCAGCTGGAAGCGCGAGTAGCGCAGCTCGAAGGCTGCGAGCTCGATCTCGGCGGACACACCGTCGCTACCTTCACTGATGCCGACCTAGTCGTCATGAGCCCTGGTGTTCCCGAGCTCGACGCAACTCGTGCTGCACGAGAAGCTGGAGTCGAAGTCATCGCGGAGATTGAACTCGCGTATCGGTTCCTTCACCCCGGTGCGACCCTCATCGCCATCACCGGAACCAATGGCAAGTCCACGACGACAGCGCTTACTGGATTGCTTTGCGAAGCATCCGGACGCCCGACATTCTGCGGTGGCAACCTCGGCAATCACCCACTCATCGAAGCCGTCAATCATTCGGCCAATTGTGAGGGAGGACTCATTGTCGCCGAGGTCGCAGGCTTCATGCTCGAGACCTGCACGAGCTTTCGCCCGAGCATTGCCGCTTGCCTCAACATAAGCCCAGATCACTTGGAGCGCTACGGCACCTTCGACGTCTACGCATCCATGAAGACGCGGATCTTCGCGTGGCTAGAAGAGAGCGACCACGCCATTGCCAATGCCTGCGATGCGAGAACGATGGAGGGCGCAACCGGATCACCCGCAACCTTGCACCTCTTCGACTCGACACCTGATGCCTCGCCAGCCCTCGGCGCATCCATTGACCGAGAAGAAGACAAGCTACTTATCACCATCGACAAACTCGTCGAGCACTACCCAATAGGCGACCTACCCATCATCGGCAACCACAACATGGAAAACGCGATGGCTGCGTATCTCTGTGCTCGGCTGGCGGGCGTCGAACCCGGCGCTATCCGCAAAGGTGCCCGAGCCTTCACCCCTCAGAAGCATCGTATGGAGCTCGTAGGCGAAGAAGGGGGCGTCCAGTACTTTGACGACTCCAAGGGCACGAACGTCGCAGCAGTCGCAGCAAGTCTTAAGGGCTTTCCTCGCAAGCTCGTGCTCATTGCCGGCGGCGTAGACAAAGGCGGAGCCTACGACGAGATGTTTGACGTGCTCGCTCAGGTGGCCACCGGTATGGTGCTCATCGGGCAAGCGGCGCCGATCATTCGCAAGGCCGCCGAAGACTTCGGAGTCGATCTTTCCGTCGTCGATGCAATCGACATGAATGATGCCGTAGCCAAGGCCACAGATCTTGCGAACGAGGGTGAGGCAGTCGTGCTCTCGCCCGCGTGTTCAAGCTACGATATGTACAAGAACTTCGGCGAGCGCGGCATGGCCTTTCGAGCTGCGCTAGAAACACTCTCACAGCTCGCAAATTAGCGGATTTCGTTTCCGGCGCGCTGAAGATGCGATATTCGCAGCGCGCGGTGCTGCTCCCCTCTTGCTCTTGACACCCTTACCGATGAAATGTGCTTACGCGAGATTATTCAAGAGTGACGACTCTATCAGTTGCGTCTGCAGAGCGCCTCGACCTTCATTGCGCATGACTTGGATACTCGGGGGAGTTTCCAAGCGAAACTGCACTAGCCATTTCGGCTGGTCCAACACATAGAAGATCTTGGGGAGGTCACTATGAGGAGTTCATTTCTCTTTGCAGCAGCGCTCAGCTCGGTTGTTTTTGCCGGCTGTGCTAGCGATGGCGACGACGCCATCAGTTCACTCATCGCCGCCAGCGCTGAAGCTGCGGGTGAAAACTGCGACGACGGTGGTCTCAAGGTTGAGAGCGGCGCCGACCTCAATGGCGACGGCGCTCTCGACTTCGGCATCAATACTGAACGCGCTGCTGGTGGCGCCGGTGCCGATGGTGTCGTCTACATCGAGTACTAGACCGCCGAGCGTAAACAATGATCGGTCTAATGGTCCTGCTTTCCCGATTGCAGCGTTGCTCATTTCGTCATTGCCCCGGCAAGATCCTCATTCGCGCCTTGCACTCGAAAGATCAGAACTCACCATCCTCGGTCACTCTTTTCGCTCGAAAGATCAGAACTCACCATCCTCGGTCACTCTTTTCGCTCGACGGTCTAGCCGCCCTTGGCAGCTAGACTCACAAACGCCGGCATCCTCACTGGGTGTCTGCGTTTTGCGTTTCGGCTCGGGGAACTGTTGCGCTCCTTGCGCCCCCCCTAGAGCTTCGCCATGCAAGCCGCGGCTTGTTTTCCGAACTTCATCGCCTTGAGTTTGTCCTCGTTAGTCAACTCCTTGACCTTGGCGCGGAGCCCTTTCGACTCCTTCTTCACTTTGACGGCACACGCGCTATCTTTGCAAGCACAGATCTTGTCCTTGGCGTCCTCCACGTCGTCGAGAGTGCTGTTGCCGCACCCAGCGATTGCGGTGAGAGCGAGGCCTAGGAAGAGAGTCTTGACGGTACCCATAGCCTCTGGGATCGGTCACCTCACTCGCAGGTTGAGATGCCGTCCGCCAAGTGAGGCAAAAAACTGGCCATATAGAAGCGGGCCGATAAACACTGGAGGCATGGAGGGAAGTATTAAGAACCAGGTGCCGGTGGCTCCCGCCGAATCACGGCCATTCGATCTCTGGCTCCTCGCCGCCCTCCTAGGACTCCTAGTAATTGGCTCCGTCGAGGTCTTCTCATCGAGCGCAGTCTACGCGCTCAAGAAGCACGGTGATTCCCTCTTCTTTCTAGAGCGGCAACTCGCCTGGTTGGGCTTGGGAATGGGCGCACTCGTGCTCGGCAGCATCGGCAATTACCAATGGCTCAGGCGATGGACCTACCCGCTACTGGCGATTTCTCTCTGCATGCTTGTCGGAGTACTGGTCTTTGGTGCCACCCTAAATGGCGCTCGCCGCTGGTTCATAGTCGGACCGCTCTCCTTTCAGCCCGTTGAGCTGGCGAAGGTCGCCCTCATTACCTACCTCGCATACAGTCTCAGCAAGAAGGCCGACAAGGTCAAAGAGTTCGGTGTGGGGTTCGTTCCTCATCTCTTGGTCTGCGCCATCATGATGGGGCTACTTCTCGAACAGCCCGACTTGGGCTCGTCCATCATTCTCGTCGCGACGACCCTCACTATGCTCTTCGTTGCGGGTACGAAGATCTCCTATCTTGTGCTAGCGGTGCTTGCCGCAGCTCCCCTCGCCTACGGAATGATCATCGGCACGCCATGGAGGCTTCAACGCTTCATGGCCTACTTCAACCCAGAGGCCTACAAACAGGGCGTTGCTTACCAGGTCGTGCAAGCACAAATCGGCATTGGCTCCGGTGGCACCACTGGTTCCGGACTGGGCCTCGGCCGCCAGCAACTTGGTTACATGCCGGAAGGGCACTCCGACTTCATCATATCTAGCATTGGTGAGGAAATGGGCTTCGTGGGTGTTTGCCTGGTTCTCTTCCTCTTCGCGGTGCTTATTTGGCGTGGCATTCACGCAGCCCTTGGTGCACGCGACGCCTTCGGCTCCTACCTTGCCTTTGGCATTACTCTCGCCTTCGCCTACCAAGCTCTCATCAACACGGGCGTCGTGCTTGGCATCCTTCCAGCGAAGGGGCTTACCCTGCCCTTCGTGAGCTATGGCGGCACCTCTCTCATGGTCTCCCTCTATCTGGCAGGCCTGCTTCTCAACATCGGCCAATGCCGACCGGCCAAGCATCGTGAGCGCGAGCTTGTAAATTCTATTGGCGGCACCAGACGCAAGAAACGCGCAATCCTGGTAGTAGAATGACCCGACTACTCATCGCCGGGGGTGGCACCGGAGGGCATCTCTTTCCAGGCATCGCTGTTGCAGAAGAACTCCTAACAAGGGTTCCGAGCGCGGAGCTGCTCTTTGTCGGTACAGCTCGAGGGATCGAGGCCCGCGTCGTTCCCGAGCTTGGCTGGGATATCGAACTCATCGAGGTTAGTGGCCTTAAGACGGTTGGGGCCTTGGGTGTGGTGCGCGGTGCCCTGCGCATTCCCGGTTCGCTTAGGCAGAGCAGGCGCATCCTAGAGCAATTCCGACCGGATGCGGTAGTCGGTGTCGGTGGCTATGCATCCGGTCCAGTGGTCTTGGCCGCCAAGCTCATGGG
The DNA here is from genome assembly GCA_024222395.1 of Myxococcales bacterium. GTDB lineage: Bacteria > Myxococcota_A > Polyangia > Haliangiales > Haliangiaceae > NORP324. The sequence goes on along the minus strand of JAAEPE010000030.1, from coordinate 54,778 downwards.
CATCAAGACCGCCATCTTGGAGCAGAACTCCATCCCTGGGCTCACCAATCGTATCCTCGGAAGGTTTGCGCATAGAATTTTTCTTAGCTTCGCGCATTCCGAGAGCTTCTTCAGTTCCAAGAAGAGTGCCCTCGTCGGTAATCCCATTCGGCGCCAAATCCTCGATAGCCTGCAAGAAGACGGCAAGGACGCAGATGAGCCGTTTCGCCTCTTCATCTTCGGCGGCTCGCAAGGAGCCAAAGCCGTTAACGAAATGTGTGCTCAGGCCGCGAGCCTGCTCTCCGCCCAAGGCCTGCGTCCCAGCATCGTCCATCAAACAGGAAAGGCCACTCAAGAGGCCACAGAAGCTATGTATGCGAAAGCTGGCATCGAAGCCGACTGCCGTGCCTTCATAAGCGACATGGCAGAAGAATACCGAGCCGCCGACCTAATCGTCGCCAGGGCCGGCGCTACCACCATCGCCGAACTCGGCATCGTCGGAAGACCCGCCATCCTCGTGCCCTACCCGTATGCGGCCAACAACCACCAAGAACTCAACGCCGAGGAAATGGTCGAAGCAGGCGCCGCTCTGATGCTCAAGCAACAAGGCCCCGAAGACGGCAAACGCCTCGCCGCCATGCTCAAACATCTCATGACCGACACCGCCAAGCGCCGGACTATGGCCAACGCCATGCGGACCCTGGGCCGTCCCGACGCCGCAAAGCAAATCGTCGACTTCATCTCCTCCTAGCCGGGGTTCCTAGCTGGGGTTACGTTCTAGGGTCGCAACTCCTTGTTATCTATCTGCATCTCAGCGGGTTTCGCGATTGTCGATTCGGCATGAGTCACGAGATCGCCGCAATTCCGTAAATCGCGAAACGCTGAGATGCTCGTATATTCTAAGAGCTTGTGCCCCTAGAACGTGACCCCGGAAGAACCGAAGAGCTTGTGCCCCTAGAACGTGACCCCGGAAGAACCGACTGCCGAAGGAACCGAAAAGAAGCGCGACAGGCGAAGCCTGTCGCGTAGAAATCAGTAGCCAGCGCAGCTGGCTACTGATTTCTAAAGGGTGTGACTTTGAATTTGACGCTCTCAGCCTCGGAGGCTCCTATGAGGAGCCGAATCCTGGTGTGCGACGGTGAGATTGGCCAAATTTCTAGCGGCGTTGCCTCGACGTGCTTCGTTCTGCGCACCAGTGCCTTCTAGACCCATGGAATGACGACGAAGCCGCTGTCACAGTCAGATCGACACCCTTTCTAAAGCACATTGGGGAATTCACTGATGAGCTTTTCGATGCCGGCTGGGTTCTGCCCGCCACCTTGGGCGAGGTGTGGCTTGCCACCACCGCGACCGTCGATGAGGGGCGCGACTTTCTTGAATAGGGCGCCTGCGTTGATTTCTTTGGTCAGTGGTTTGGCAACGGCAATGACCATACGGACCTTGCCTTCTTCTTCGCCAATTAGCGCGACGACACCGGAGATCTTGTCGGCAAGGCGAAGCGCCTCTTCGCGCATGTCGGCGGCTTCACCAAAGAGACGGGCGACGACGTACTTGGTGCCCGACTCGGCAGTCTTTGCTTGCTCACTTAGATCAGCTGCAGGAGCTGCCTTCTTGGGTTTGGCTTTCTTTGCCGTAAGCGCTTCGAGGCGCTCGGGTATGTCGGCGACCTTAGTCTTGAGCTTGAGCGCAATGGTGTTTAGCAGCTGGCCCTGCTCCATGGTGAATTCCATCGCACCGCGACCGCTCACGGCAACGATTCTTCGAACACCACTGGCGACGCTGCCTTCGGAGATGATGCGGAAGCTGCCGATGTCACCAGTTCTACCGACGTGAGTACCACCGCAGAGCTCCGTCGAAACATCACCGAATTTCACCATGCGGACGAGTTCGCCATAGGTATCACCAAAGAACGCCAAGGCACCTTTGCTCACAGCGTCATCGTAGCTGGTCTCCAGGGTAAGACGCTCGACATTCTGTCGAATGTGTAGATTTACTCGCCTCTCAATCTCTGAGAGTTCTTCTGGAGAGACTCTTTGGGGATGATCAAAGTCAAAACGTAGACGTTCCGCATCAACCTGTGAGCCCGCCTGCTTGACGTGCTCGCCCAACACATCGCGGAGGACCGCGTGCATGACGTGGGTCGCACTGTGGTTGTTCATAGAGTCTCGGCGAATGCTCTCATCCACCGATAGGGTGAGCATGTCGCCCACGGAAACACAGCCGCTCTCGACTCTGCAGCGATGCACACGGAAGCGTCCAACGACCTTCTGACAGTCGAGCACTTCGAGCTGCCCAAAGGGGGCCTTGATGCCGCCTTGATCGCCAGCCTGTCCGCCGGATTCTGCGTAGAAAGGAGTGCTAGTCGCGATGACCTCGACAAAGGTGCCCTCCTCGGCCTTCTCGACCGCTTCACCCTTGACGAGTAGAACCTGAACACGACCTTGGCCTTCCATGCTCTCATATCCGACAAACTCTGAGTCGGCAGCGTCATCGTCGAGATTTCGGTAGGGCGCGTCGTCCTGAGGCCACGGGCTCTTTTCCCCGGAGGATTCCTTGGTGTTCCCCTTGGAGATCTTCTGGTGCCGCGCGAATGCAGCGTCGTAGCCAGCCTCGTCCGTACTGCCGCCCTTCTCTTCGACGACATCGCGGATGATGTCAAAGGGGAGGCCGTAACTCTGGAATAGGTCAAAGGCGTCCTGGCCGCTGATCTGCGGTTTCTCGCCTTTGCTTAGGCCTTCGAGCTTGTCGAGGCCGCGACTGAGCGTGCGCTCAAACTCCACACGCTCCGCATTGAATGACTTCAAGATCGTTTGGCGACCTTGCCCAAGATGCGGGTAGAAAGGCTCCATCTGGTCTACGATGCCGTGAATGAGCCCATCGTAGTCAAACTCCGGTAGACCAGCACGTGTCGTCACCGCGATGCACTTTCGTAGAAGTCGGCGGGGAATGTAGTTTCGACCGTCATTGCCAGGGCGCACACCCTCGGCAAGAATGAACGTTGCTGCGCGCAAGTGGTCGGTGATCATGCGGCAATCGCGAACCGTCGACGCTTCGCCAAGTCGCTCGGAAATACCATCCATGTGTGGCTTCATGAGGTCGGTCTCATAGACCGTGTCCATGCCGTTCAAAATCATCGTCATGCGTTCAAGGCCAGAGCCCGTATCTACCGAGTTGAACGGAAGCGAGTCGAGCTTACCACTCGCGCGCTTGTCGTACTGCATGAAGACGCCAGCGTTCCAAATCTCGATGTAGCGACTACTCGAATCGAAGTCGCCCCCCGGCACGTAGGCAGGCCCGTAGTTATCACCGGTGTCATAGAAGACTTCTGTGCACGGGCCACAGGGACCGCTCTCACCAGCGGGTCCCCAGAAGTTGTCTGCGCCCAAGTAAACGACACGCTCTTCGGGGAAACCAAGCGAGCGCCAAGCGTCGTAGCTCTCGGTATCGCGAGGTATGCCCTGCGCTTCGTCGCCGCCGTAGCAAGTGACAAAGAGCTTGCTCTGATCGAAACCGTAGCCGTTTACCAAGAGCTCGACACTCAGTTGGCAGGCCTTCTCTTTGAAGTAATCACCGATGGACCACTGGCCCATCATTTCGAACAACGTGAGATGGTGACGATCACCGACGTCATCGATGTCACGGGTGCGAATGCAGGTCTGCACATTGACGAGCGTCTTCTGCGGCGGCTTTGCAGCGGCAGTGAAATAGTCCTTCAGTGGCGCCATGCCCGAGTTGATGTAGAGAAGAGTTGGGTCGTTCTTTGGAACCAACCCGGCTGAGGGAATACGCAGGTGCGCACTTTCTTCGAAAAAGCTCAGAAAGAGCTCGCGGACTTCACTGCTATTCCAGGTTTTGTTGACCATCGCTTGAGATCTCGGTCGAGAGTTGGGCGGAGTTATACAGCCCGAGCCCCTGAGCCCCCAAACTTGTCATCAAATGGTGACAATCTCTTGGATCTCGAAGGTTTGCAGCCTTCATTCAACGCCAGGTGATTCATCCTCAGTCGTCGGTCCGAGAGGCGACGCGGTGCGGCACAACCTCCCGTAGCTAAAGGTGAATTCCACTCTCAGCCAAAGCCCCGGATCTCAGTTGACACCCGCCATCGCAGGCCTGTATTCGGTGTGTCCACAGCTCCTTTGGACCACACGAGAGGAAGGTACGAGCCATGTCAGCGGTAGAAGTTGCAGCGGTACAAACAGACGACGATTTGCGAAGAGTTCTCGACGACGACGGCAAAGTCATAAGCGGCGTGACCGTCCCCGAAGTAAGCGACGAAGAGCTTCATCACTTGTTCGACACCATGCTCATGGTTCGCATCGTCGATGAGCGCATGATGCGTATTCAGCGACAAGGCAAGCTCGGCTTCTACATGAAGTCCCTCGGCGAAGAGGCTACCCACCTCTCAGTCTTCCCACTGCGTCAAGACGATTGGATCTACCCAAGCTATCGCGAGCAAGGCGCGTGGTTCTGGCGGGGCTACACCATCGAGCAATTCCTCAATCAGCTCTTTGGCAACTGCAAAGACGCAACCAAGGGGCGCCAGATGCCAGTACACCACTCGGCCAATTGGCTGAACATGGTGTCCATATCCTCACCTGTGGGAACGCAGATCCCACAAGCCGTGGGAACGGCTATGGGCATGAAGGCGAGCGGCACCGACCAAGTCGCAATGACGTTCTTCGGCGAAGGCACCTCGTCCACAGGCGAATTCCACGTGGGGATGAACTTCGCTGGTGTTAGCAAGGCGCCGGCCATCTTCGTCATTCGCAACAATGGCTGGGCAATCTCCACGGGAACAGAGAAGCAAACGGCAGCTAAGAGTTTTGCTAGCAAGGCCATCGGTTACGGCATGCCAGGCGTCCGAGTTGACGGCAACGACATTCTCGCCGTCATTCAAGTGGCCAACGATGCTGTCGCACGAGCACGTGCAGGAGAAGGCCCAACCCTGATCGAGTGCGTTACCTATCGAGTCGAGGGGCATTCCTCCTCCGACGATCCGAGCGTGTACCGCAACCCTGCAGAGCCTGAGGCTTGGGGCCCGCGCGATCCTCTCAACCGCCTACGCGGCTACATGAAGAATAAGCGCCTGTGGACCGAGGGCATGGAGAAGGAGATCTCTGACCGCTGCAACGATGAGATTTCGAAGTACATGGCACTTGCCGAAGCACACGGCGCCCCTGAAGTCGAATCGATGTTTGACGACGTCTACCAAGACTTGCCGTGGCACCTGAAAGAGCAAAAGGAGTACCTGCTCTCGCAAGCTCGCACAAAGAACCCCCATCTTCATAACTAGTGGTCCACAACTAACCGTCAACAGCTAACGGTCTACAACTCGTACCGCGGAAATCAAGAACCTATGCCGACCATGAACATTATCCAAGCAGTCAACAATGCACTACGCATTCAGATGGCCCTCGAGCCCAAGTCCATCGTTCTTGGGGAAGATGTAGGCAAGTTTGGCGGCGTCTTCCGCGCCACCAGCGGCCTCTACGATGAATTCGGAGAAGAGCGTGTCATCGACACCCCACTTGCGGAAGCGGGCATCATCGGAGCCGCTATCGGCATGGCGGTCTACGGCATGCGACCGATTCCCGAGATTCAGTTCTCAGACTTCATCTTCCCCGCTTTCGATCAAATCGTGAACGAGCTGGCGAAGTTCCGCTACCGCTCTGGCGGCCAGTACCCTTGTCCCGTCGTCATTCGCACGCCGGTCGGCGGCGGCATCCGCGGCGGTCACTACCACTCCCAGTCACCCGAAGCACTCTTCGTTCACACTCCTGGCATCAAGGTTGTGATTCCTTCGAATCCGTACGATGCCAAGGGTCTGCTGCTGAGCTGTTTGCGACAAGACGATCCTGTGCTCTTCATGGAGCCAAAGAAGATCTATCGCGCATCTCGCGGTGACGTCCCCGAAAACGACTACACCGTCGAACTCGGCAAGGCTAAGGTGACTCGCGAGGGCGACCAAGTCACTCTCATCGCATACGGTGCGATGTTGCACGTCATCGAGGAGGCAGCTGCCAAGGCAGCCGAGATTGGCATTTCCTGCGAGGTCATCGACCTTCGCACTCTCATGCCTTTCGACATTGAGACAATCACCGAGTCGGTGACTAAGAACGGTCGCGCAGTGATGGTGCACGAGGCTCCGCAAACGTGCGGATACGGTGCCGAGATTTGCAGCTCTCTCTACGAGCGCTGCATGGCACACCTCGAAGCTCCCATCGGTCGAGTCTGTGGCTTTGACACCCCCTTCCCCTACAGCCTCGAACACGAATACATGCCAAACGCAGCCCGTGTTCTCGGCGCAATCCGCAAAACTCTGGAGTGGTAAGCATGTCATTTAAGTTTCATCTTCCCGATCTGGCCGAGGGTATGACCGAGGCCGAAGTTGTCGATTGGAAGGTCGCTGTGGGCGACTCCGTCGCACTCGACCAACCCATCGTCGAGGTCATGAGTGACAAGGCCACCGTCGAGATTCCCAGCCCAAAGGCGGGAACCGTCGAAGCGCTTAACTACGGGCCGGGCGATATGTGCTCGGTTGGCGAAGTGCTCTTCGTCATCAACGAGGGCGGAGCATCAGTGGCTCCAGCTACAGCCTCCGCGGTCGCTGAGTTTGAGGACACAGCGGCCGGTGCCACGACCACAGTCTTCAATGCGGCAGACGTCGCAGTTGCAGTCGCGGCAGGAGCGACAAGTGCGAAATCGAGTTCCGCTGGCAAGCCCGTGGTCATCGACGCGACCTCTGGTCGAACCCGCGTGCTCGCCACACCCGCGACCCGCCGCGTAGCTCGTCAAGTGGATATCGACATCGCGCAGGTGCCCGGCAGCGGCCCACACGGTCGCGTGACAACCGACGACCTCAAGAACTTCCAGAAGAACCGTGCCCCTTCTGCAGCGGCAGCTGCCCAGCCAGCACCTCTGCTTGCACGCAAGCCCGTCGCGATCGCAACAGACGGCGAAGAAGAGCGCATTCCCTTCCGCGGCATGCGCAAGCGCATCGCCGACAACATGGCTCGCTCGGTTTTCACTGCTGCTCACTTCACCTACGTTGAAGAGGTCGATACCAACGACCTTGTTGAAGTTCACGCTCGTGCGAAAGCTCGTGGCGAAGAGCGTGGCGTCAAGCTCACCTACCTGCCGTTCATCATTAAGGCCGTGGTTGCAGGCCTCAAGAAGCACCCAAGCCTCAACTCCTCTTTGGACGAGAGTACCACCGAAATCGTTCGCAAGAACTATTATCACATCGGCGTGGCGACCCAGGGCCCTCAGGGACTGACCGTCACTGTGGTACGTAACGCAGACAAGCTCTCCATCTTCGAGATTGCGGCCGAAGTCACACGTCTTGCCAAAGCAGTGCAAGATGGCACCGCAACTCGCGAAGACCTCAGTAACTCAACCTTCACAATCTCGTCCCTTGGCAAGCTCGGTGGCCTCATGGCGACTCCCATTATCAACTTCCCCGAAGCTGGCATCCTGGGTGTACACAAGATGGAACAACGCCCAGCAGTTCGTGACGGTGAGCTGTGCATTCGCTGGAAAATGAACCTGGCCATCTCACTCGACCATAGATTGGTGGACGGCTACGACGGCGCCATCTTCGTGCAGGATGTGAAAGCTCTGCTCGAAGATCCAACCATGATGTTCATGGAGATGGTGTAGTCCCATGCCAGATGGACAGAGCGAGAAGACAGAGAATGAGGCGATGCCCATGCCTCCGCAAGCCCCTACTGGTCCAGCGTTTGCGTACTTCGATCAAGACGAAGAGGCCAAGGCTCTAGGCCTGTTTGAAATCTTGAGTGAGGACAGCTCCTACGATCCGGCCAACACCGCTCGCTTTGACAAAGCTCTCAGTCTCGATCTCTATCGCGGCATGCTGCTCACTCGCCTAATGGACAAGCAGTTCATGGCTCTGCAACGCCAGGGCGTCTTGGGTTTCTACGCAGAGACTCTGGGTCAAGAAGCAGCAGGCATAGGCTCGGCAGCCGCTCTCTCGTCGCAAGACTGGCTTGTCCCAGCGCTTCGTGAGCACGGAGCAGGCCTGTACCGAGGTATGGACTTCGGCAACTTCGTTGCCCAGCTATTCGGCAACGCAAACGATGTCACCCGCGGACGCCAGATGCCGTTGCACCCATCCGACCCCGCAACTCGGTACGTGAATATGTCCTCCTGCATCGCCACGCAACTCCCTCACGCGATGGGCATTGCTATGGGCATTCAGATTGCCGGTGACGGCAGTGAAGTGTGCATGGGCTACATGGGCGATGGTGCGACCAGTGAGGCCGAGTTTCACGTGGCAATGAACTTCGCCGGCGTGCGCAAAGCTCCCGTCGTCATGGTCTGCCAGAACAACCAGTGGGCGATCTCCACGCCAGGTACAGGTCAGACAGCATCGGAGACCATCGCTGTCAAAGGCCTCGGCTACGGCATCGAGTCACTAAGGGCCGACGGCAATGACATTCTCGCCGTCTACGAAGTGAGCAAGTACGCGGTCGAGAAAGCACGGCGCGGCGACGGCCCCACTTTCATTGAGCTACTCACGTATCGAGTCAGCGCCCATACCTCTTCCGATGATCCATCCCGCTATCGAGACGAGAGCGTGACTAAGGTGTGGCGCACCAAGCGCGATCCTCTGGTTCGCATGCGCGTCTTCCTCGAGAAGAATGGCTGGCTCAGCGAAGCCGATTTCGAAGCCATGGTCACGCAAATCGAGGCAATGGTTAGAAAATCGGTAGAGAAGCAACGAGACGTGACAATGCCACCACTCAGCAGCTTGATTCAAGATGTGTTTCAGACCCCATGGTGGCGTCTCGAAGAGCAACTCGCCACACTAGAAGCGATTGTCGACTAGCTAGAAGAACAGCCCGGCGCGAATACAAGATAAGCAGCTCCTAGCTGCTAGTAAGGATGCAAACGATGAGTAAAGAACGCACAGCAGACGCAGTGGTTATTGGTAGTGGCCCCGGAGGATACCCGTGCGGCATTCGCCTCGGCCAACTCGGCATCAAGACCATCGTCGTCGAAAAGGGCTCGCCTGGCGGTGTTTGCCTCAACGTTGGATGCATCCCGTCAAAGGCGCTCATTCACGGCGCCAAGACCTACGAGAAGATGGGCAAGGCCGATGCAATTGGCATCAAGGTCGAGGGCAAAGTCTCCGTCGACATGCCTGCCATGCAAGCGTGGAAGGGTGGCATCGTCAAGAAGCTCACCGGCGGCGTGAAGCAACTCATCAAAGCCAATGGCAGCGAGCTCATGCAGGGCACCGCTAGCATCGGCAAGCGCGCCGGCGGCGGCCACCAAGTCATCGTCTCGGGCAAAGATGAAGATACCACCATCATCGCCAAGAACGTCGTCATTGCCACCGGTTCTCGTCCAATCGTGATCCCTGGTTTCACACCCGACGACAAATTCGTCATCGACTCAACCGGTGCTCTCGCCCTCGAAGACGTGCCCAAGCACATGGTTGTTATCGGTGGTGGCTACATTGGTCTTGAGCTAGGAACCGTCTTTGCCAAACTCGGCTGCAAAGTCACAGTGGTCGAAGCCATGCCATCACTTCTCGCCGGCATGGAAGCCGACTGCGTTCGCGTCGTCGCCACTAAGCTTCGCAAGATGGGCGTCGAAGTATTGCTCAACGCCAAGGCTAAGGGCTGGGAAGAAAGGAAGGGCAAGGCCGTTCTCACGGTTGATACCAAAGAGGGTGAAGTTAAGATCGACACCGACAAGATCCTTGTCTCTGTTGGTCGCCGCCCAAATTCAGAAGAACTCGGACTCGATGTTGCCGGCGTCAACACCGATGGGCACGGCTTCATCAAGGTTGATAACCAGCTCAAGACCAACGTCGCTGGCATCTACGCAATTGGCGACGTTGTTGGCGGCATGATGCTTGCCCACAAGGCCACCAAAGAGGCCGAGGTTGTCGCCGAGCTCATCGCAGGACACAAAGCAGCAATGGACGTGCGCACCATTCCAGCGGTTGTCTTCACGGATCCAGAGATTTCATCGACAGGGCTTACCGAACTTGAGGCAACTGAAGCGGGCCACAAGCTCAAGGTGGGCAAGTTCCCATTCGCGGCTCTCGGGCGCGCCATGTCTGTCAACGACACCGACGGCTTCTGCAAGATGGTCGCGGACGCCGACACAGGCGAGGTCCTTGGCATCCACATCGTGGGCAATGGAGCATCAGACCTTATCGCCGAAGGCGCGCTGGCAATTGAAATGGGCGCGGTCCTACACGATCTGGCTCTTACGATTCACCCGCATCCGACACTGAGTGAAGTGATGATGGAAACCGCTGCGGCCACCCTCGGCGAAGCTATCCATATCGTTAATCGCAAGTAGCTTGAGAGCGCGGTTCCGATGAAAGAGATCGAGCTTGTCGACTGGGGCGTCCTTGACTACGAGGAATCTCTCGCTCGTCAACGCGAGATCGTTAGCAAGCGGCAAGCTGGTGAGTGTGGGGACATGCTCATCGCCGTCGAGCACCCGCACGTCTTCACCCTCGGCAGACGCCGCGAAGCCCAAGAGAACGTACTCGCCCCCGGCGATGTGCCCGTCGTCGAAATCGAACGCGGCGGTGATGTGACCTATCACGGCCCTGGACAAATCGTGATCTACCCAATCTGCTTGCTCGATGACGGGGAGCGCGACCTCCACCTCTTCTTGCGCAACATGGAAGAGGGCATCATCAATGCACTCGCCCACTACGACCTCGCTGCGGGCCGAGAGGAAGGCAAGACAGGGGTGTGGATCCATGGCCGCAAACTCGCCTCGATGGGCATCGCCTGTCGCAAGTGGATCACATTTCACGGCCTTGCGCTCAACGTGCACACCGACCTATCCTACTTTCAGCGCATAAACCCATGCGGCTTCTCCTCATCTGTGATGACCAGTGTGCAAGCGGAAATCGACCGGAGCCCACTCCCGATGACCGACGTTCTCGGCCATTTGCAAGAGCACCTTTGTGCCTCGCTGATGCGAAAACCGCGCTCAAACTAGGAGGCCTCGTCAGGCCTGCTACTATTTCGCCAGGGACATGGGGAATCGCGAAGATACCAAGACGGGCTACCCGTTCGTTGTTCAGGACGACACGCTCGACTCTCAGGACGACTCCGTCACGCCTCGGCAAGAACCGAAGCTCATCGAAGACTCCAAGGCTCTCACCCAAGAAATCGCCCCGATGCTCGGCACTATCATCGGTGGCCGCTACCGAGAGGAAAACTCGATGAAGATGGAGCTGGCCCATGTTCGCTCGCCTATCCCGTCAGCGCTTGAGCGCAGCCCGCAGCTGCCCGAAGGCATTGATGATTTCTTTGCGGCCGCCATAGCCAAAGACCCGGAGCACCGGCCACAGCATATGCTCGATCTGGCTCGTCTGCTTCGCGAGTGCCTCGGCGACAAACGCCGTCCATAGCTACGCTCACTGTGGTATGGAGGCTTCGATGCCAGCGCCAAAACTAACCCAGGCTGTACAGATGCAACGCCGACGGCACATTGCTATGGGCGGTACGTTCCTTGTGGCGGTTGCGTTGGCAGTGCAGCTTGGGCAACGAGGCGCGCTTGCCGACGATAACCTCGTCATCACCGGCCCCGTGGTCTTTCTCGGGGCCATCCTCAGCGGATGGGTGCTGCGCCCAAGCGCTGCGCTATCCATGGCACTCGCGGCTACCGCTGTTCTTTCGACACTGGCGATTTCGCAAACAGGCTCAGCCTACACCGACGAACTCCTGCTCTTTGCCATTCCCTTCTCCGCCATGGCAGCAATCGTAGTTGGCCACTGCCGAAGATGGCCAGGGCGTACCGCTGGCATGATGGCCGTTGTTCTCTGCGCCTTGGCTATCGGCGTCGGCATGACAGAGTCACCCGCGCCGTTCACGGTCTTCCATCTGGCAATGTTAGTCGCACTGCCAACCATCCCGTTCCCCAGCGACCCGCTACCCAGTACGAACTGAGAAATCTCGAACCGCGACTACTACGTTCGTCTCAGGGTCGACGAGAAAACTCCGACCACTTCCCACGCGGCCGTCAAACGCCTGCAGGTACCACACGTCGAGAGTCCACTCGCTGTGCTCCGATTCGCATGGAGGTGTCCACGAAACAGCCTCTAAGTCGCCCAAGTGTGCTGGCCTATCTTTGCTCTGCTTCTGCAGCTGAATGAACTCTTTCGACTCGCGAACCACAGTAATTGCAGAGCCGCCATCTTCGATGGCGATGTTCCTGCGCCACGCCGATGTGAGGCGACTACGACCAATCGAACCATCTAGGTTAATCTCTATTTCGTACGCCTCGTCTGCCGCGAGCAAATCGAAGTCAGGCACATCAAACTCGGGAAAGCGGTCGTTGTCTCCGATGCTCTCCAAACGATCGTCGTAGGCCTCTTGACCAGCCTCGTAGCTGGAGCTGTCGTAGTACGCATAGATGCGAAGAGCTAGTGCCTTGCTCGGTAGACGATGATCCCAATCGAGGATGCACATAGCCCCAACATAGTCTGAGCGAAAGGGCGTGATGGGCCTGAGCGCAGCCGCGATCGATTCGGCGGCCGCGGGATTCGCACAAAGACCTTGATAGGCGACGCGCGGGTGCAGCCGCAAATCGGCACTTACTTGGGTTCTCAAGTCCGTAGTCACGAGCAGGAAAAGATTACACTACTAGTTCGGCCAGGCGTTCCAGGAGGGGCGCGATTTCGCGCCCTCGTAGCTTGAGACTCGCCTGATTCACGACCAATCGGGTAGAAATCTCCATTACAGTGTCGACAATCTCGAGGCCGTTCTGCCTCAGCGTTTCGCCAGTTTCCGTGATGTCGACGATGCGGTCGCTGAGGCCCGTGATGGGTCCAAGCTCTACAGAGCCCGAGAGTTTGATGATTTCAGCAGTAAGCCCGCGACTCTCCAGGTAGCGCCTCGTTATGCGTGGGTACTTGGAGACGATTCTCAGATGGGCGAGAGCCCGCTCGTCGACGGGAGCCGAGGCTCGCTCAGCGACCACCATTTGACACCTGCCAATGCCCAAATCAAGTGGTTCGTAGAGCTCAAAGCTCTGTTCCCTGAGAACATCAGAGCCAACAACGCCCAAATCCGCTGCACCATGATGCACATAGGTGGGTACATCAGAAGAGCGCAAGATCCATACCTGCAATGGGCCGCAGTCGCGAATCAGCTTGCGGGACTTGCTGAGCACTGGGCTCAGGTCATAGCCCGCCTTACCAAAAATCTCGACAGACCGCTCAAGAATGCGTCCCTTGGGCAGCGCCAGAACGAGCGGTCTTGGAGCTGTCTCCACAATCGGGGCCTTGCGAGCTTTGCCTCCCATCGAACTAACCTCCGTGCTTTCGGCGAATCGTGGCGCCGACGTTTTGTAGCTTGTTCTCGATGTGCTCGTAGCCGCGATCGAGATGATACACGCGGCGCACGGTCGTTGTGCCCTCGGCAACCATGCCAGCAATGACTAGCGAAGCAGAAGCGCGCAAGTCAGTGGCCATGACCTCGGCTCCAGAGAGGCTACCTACACCCTTGACGATGGCGACTCGTCCGTCGGTTTTAATGGATGCTCCCATTCGGGAAAGTTCTGAGACGTGCATGAAGCGATTCTCAAAAATCGCTTCTTTGATGACGCTCTGACCTTCCGTCAAACAAGTCAGAACCATGAATTGGGCCTGCATATCGGTAGGAAAGCCTGGGTGGGGCTGGGTTGTGATATCCAGCGGCAAAGGGCGCTTGTCGGCGCGTACGCGGATTCCCTCGGGCTCGACGTCGAGAGTTGCGCCCGCCCTGCGCAGCTTGGCCAGCACTGCATCGAGATGTTCGGCTCTGGCACCACGCACAAAGAGATCGCCTCGCGTAAGAGCGCCCGCCACCAAGAACGTACCGGCTTCGATTCGATCAGGGAGGATCGCGTGTTCAATCGGGTGCAGCTTCTCCACACCCTCGATGCGAATCACCGCCGTTCCCGCGCCTTGGATGCGTGCGCCCATCTTGTTGAGCACCATCGCGAGTTCCGCGATCTCAGGTTCGCGAGCTGCGTTTTCGAGTACAGTCACGCCGTCCGCTAGGGCAGCGGCCATCATCAAGTTCTCACAGCCGGTGACCGTGGGCATGTCGAGCAAGATCATAGCTCCGCGCAGACGCTTGGCCTTGCACTCCACATATCCGTGTTCGAGCACGACCTCTGCTCCCATTAGCTTTAGACCCTTGAGGTGTTGGTCGATGGGGCGCGCGCCAATCGCGCAGCCACCAGGAAGAGATACGCGCGCGTAACCGTAGCGAGCGAGAAGTGGACCGAGCACTAGGACACTGGCGCGCATGGTCTTGACCAGCTCGTAGGGGGCACCTTTGGGCTCCGAAACCGGTGGTTTGATTGAAATGCGGCGGGCGCCGGCGGGTACAGCAAGGCCAGCTTCGGTGCCGCCAACGTCACAGCCGATGTGAGCTAGGAGCTTGCCCATCGTCCGCACATCGACCAAATCGGGGAGATTGGTGAAGGTGCTCTCGCCCGTAGCTAGGAGAGCAGTCGCCAAGAGCGGAAGTGCCGCATTCTTTGCCCCACTTACGGTGATGTCACCTTCCAGCCGAGCTCCGCCTTCAATTTCGATGTAGTCCATAAATACCTAAACACTGAAACCTGCATCTATCATCCCCGCCTGTGCGATTCCACCGCAATTCGGTAGGCTTGGGGGGTGAGATGGAACCCACTCGTGGCAGGCACCCTGGGCACGCTAGTGCTCATCTCCCTGCTCGTGGGACGCGACGCCCAAGCGGAAGATAGGCCGCCGCACCTGGTTCTTCAGACGGGGATCTACGCGGCGCTTGGCAGCCCTGCCTCGTGTGGCCCGAGCCTAGCCCTGGACGTCCTCCCTGGCAGTGTCTTCGAGCGCTGGGGCCTGCGAGCGGAGTATCGGGGCTACAAGGGCCTGGCCGAGGGCAGCATACTCGCCGGGGCAATCTTCGAGGCCGGCGCCTCGCGTTCCCAGCTTGCCCTCAAACTTCTCACCTTCGGAGGCATGACGGACGCCGCGGCTCCAATTATCGGCGCCGGAGTTGATTGGTCGTTCTGGCTCCTCGGGCCTATCGGAATATCGACAGTGGCTGATGTACAGATAATCATTGATGGTTCGTCGACCCGCCCAGCTCTGAGCGCCGTACTCAGCCTTCATCTCGGCAAATAGCAGGGAGACTGGTGTGAAAAATGCTCTCCAGGGGCCGATCTCGCTCCAACTTTAGCGAGAGCTTTTTTGGTCGATTCCGCACATGAAGGAATGGAAGACAAGGCCAGCAAGAATCTGGATCAAGCGCGTACGGAAGCCCAGGAGCTAGTCGGCACATGGTGTGTTCGTCTCGGCATCGCAGGCGGCTGCGTGGTGCTCGCCCTTCTGACGATTGCCCACCTTTGGGCTCTGGCTGCAATCGGCGGCCTATTCGTTGCAACGACTGCCACAATCCCTGCGCTCAACCGGCGCATTGGCGTTTCGGCGGGCATGACAATCCTGTTGGCGAGCAATACAGCCATAGTACTCGGAGCCAGCCTGCTAACAGGGGGGACAGACTCGCCGCTCTTGCCCACGCTCGCTGCGATGCCTATGGCACTCGTCATCACCTCCGGACCACGAGCCGCGATAGTTCTTCTTATTGCGCAGGCTCTGGGAATCATCGGAATCTGGATTGCTCAGGACGATGGTCTCACCCAGTCACAATTGCCTGCAGGGCAACTCGTCTACTGGCGCGCAGGACTTATTCTCCAAATGAGTGCCGTGATCGTCATACTCGGCGTGCTCCTTTGGCGAACTCACCTCGCAATGCTCTCCGCTCTGGCATCGTCCCTTGTACGGGCCGATAGAGCAAAGCACCGCGCAGAGAGAGAGAGCGAGACCAGGCAAGAGACAGTCTCAGGAATACGAGTAATTATCAGATACACAAGAGAAGGAAATCTCGGGTCACGCATGCCAATGCGTCACGCATCTGGCACTGACCGAGAGATCAGGATGCAGATCAATAATTTCATGTCCGCAATCGAAGAGCGCAACCAGGACCTCCGGTCCTGCATGACCCAGGTTCGTGATCGAAAGCTTGGGACGCGTTGGCAAGTGGACGCAGGAGGCGACTACAAAGCTCTCGAGAAGGACTTTAACCTGGCGCTTTGCCAGCTGGGGCAGGCCATGGAAGTGGTTTCAGGCTCGAGCTACGAGGTCGCGCGGCATACAATGGCTCTGGGGGCCGGTAGCCAAGAACAGCTTCGCAGGGCGCATGAACGCCTAGAGCGAATCGACGGTGTTTCAGACAAGCTGGGGGCCATCGTCGATGGCGGCCGGCTGGTCGCAGACCGCGCGAACAAGGCGATGTACTTGGCAAGTACGAGTTGCGAAGCGGTCGAGGTGGGTGCTGCAAGCCTCGACGGCGTCTCGAGTGCAATCGCAGAAATGAGCGAGAGTGCCGCAAAGGCTGGCACCATCGTTGGCAGCATTAACAAGATGGCGTTTCAGACCAATTTGCTCGCTCTCAACGCCGCTATCGAAGCCGCCCGAGCTGGAGACGCTGGCTTGGGCTTCGCTGTCGTGGCCGACGAAGTGCGTGCCCTTGCGGCTCGCAGCGCGGCAGCGGCCCGAGGCACTGCCGCCGTGACGCAAAGAACCGTCGAAAGTGCCGAAGTCGCGGTTTCCGACAACAAACAACTTATCGAGCATTTTCATTCGATCAAGACCCGTATGGCCGAAGCTAGCGAAGCCATCGCCAGCGTTGCCACATGCGCGCAAGACCAGGCAGCAACGCTCATCACGGTGAACCGAGACGTCGAAGAACTCGCGTCCATTGCGCGCAGGGATTTTGAGACGAACAAGGCGACTCTCCAAACCATCGCAGAACTGGGAGGAGCGATGGACGCACTTGTCTCGTCCACCGGAAGATTCGTCATCTCACCTACGGGTACTCCCCCGGCAACGCAGCTCACACGCCTTCAAACTATCGACATCGACATTGACATTGACACCGTCGCCGCGCACGTCTCCGAGAGTGAGATCTAGTCGATGCCTGCGCACCCAATCCAAAACGAGGTCCGCGCCGAATTCGAAACCACGGCCGTCGCGCTTTGGCGAGTCGTTACGATCTCACTGGCCGTTCTTATGTGTCCTATCTTCGCCATCGCAGGCGAGTGGTTGCTCACCTTCTGCGCAACCACAATTCTTCCCGTGGGATTTGCCCTGCCCTACGCCACACGGCGAATCGGGTGCAAACCTGCGATAATCTCATGCACCCTCTGGGTAGAGGTCTGGATCATTGTCGCGTGCATTGCCAAGGGGGGAGTGCACGCCCCATTTGTCCCTTGGCTCGTAGTTTTACCGCTGTGGTTTGTACTACTTGCTAGTATCCGTGCCGCCGTGCTCTTGGCACTGTGGAATGGAGTAGCCATCATCGGACTCGGGATGGCAAACATCGCAAATGTTGCCGGCGCCCCCCTAGCTACACTCGATGGCTTGCGAGAACTTGTGCTAATCTCTTCTGCTATTGCCTTGTTGATATCCGGAATTCTTCTTAGCCGCTTTCAAACCAGTGCCCAAGAACAGCTATTGAATTCGGTCGAGAATGCTAGATCAGCACAGTCGCGCGCGCTTGAGAAAAAGTCTGCGCTCGCGCATACTCTAGAACAAGTACAAGAACTCCTAGACGGAGTCCGCGACGGAAATCTGGAAGCGCGGATGAAAGCGCGTGAGAACGACCCCGAAGGTCAAGCCATCGCCAGAGAACTCAACGACTTTGTCGCTGTCCTCGCGGAGCAAAACTCTGATATCGCCAAGTGCTTGACAGCAGTCAGTTCGGGTGACCTCCGTATCCGTTGGAGACGCGAAGCCTTTGGAGAGAACATCGCGCTACAAACAGATTTCAACCGAGCACTCACGCAACTCGACGAAGCCATCGGCAACATCAAAAATACAGCCAATGGCCTAGACGCACGCACGGATTCGCTTCATCACAAAGCCGACAAACTCTCTTACGCCGCAGAACTTCGGGCTCACAATCTCGTTGAAATCTCTCGCATGCTTGGGAGTGCCTCCAAAGACGGTGTTCAAGTTGCCGATCAGGCCACGAATTCAATGGTCCTTACGACAACAAGTATTTCCGCCGTTGATCACGGCACGGAGAGTCTTCGATGCGTCACCAAATCCATCGACGACATGAGTTCCCAAGCCTCGGAGGCTCGGCACATCATTCAGACCATTGACGAAATCTCGCTGCAGACCAATCTGCTAGCACTTAACGCCTCAATCGAGGGGGCGACGGCCGGCGAGGTCGGCGAGGGGTTTTCCGTTGTCGCCGACGAGATTCGCGCACTGGCGGAGAGTAGCGCCGAAGCATCGAGAGCGACAGAGGTCGCCATGAGCAGCACCCTTGAGCAAGCCATGATGACAGCCGAGAACAATCATGAACTCATCGAACACTTCGACTCGATCGAGCACAACTTGGTAGAAGTCGAGCGAGCAATACGTGAGGTCTCAACGCTGGTTCAAGAGCAGTCCGCGACGATCCTCCTGGTCAACGCGGACTTGGTTGAGCTAAGTGATGCAGCAGCACGTGATGCGGCAGAAACTCGAAAGATCTCAGAGTGGGTCTCCCAAATTCGCCGGTCAATGAACTCACTCCTTGAGTCAACTTCGAGCTTTCAGGTTTCGTAACCGGCCCCCTCAGCACCGCAGTCCAGCGTTGCCCTTGCCAACAAGACGATGCTCACGGAGCCGCTAGACCGTCGAGCGAAAAGAATGACCGAGGATGGTGAATTCTGATTTTTCGAGTGCAAGGCGCGAATGATGATTTTGCCGGGGCAAATGACGAAATGAGCAACGCTGCAATCGGGAAGGCAGGACCATCAGACCGACCATTGTTTACGCTCGGCGGTCTAGTGTGGCTTGGCAGCCAAGAGCCCAGATTGCTCCAACCAGTCCAGGTAGTAGTCGAATTCTTGCTGGGCTTCGAGTTCGCCCGACTCGATTCGGGCATTCAGAGCCTTCATCAGATCGCCTAGAAAGCGCGATGCCGGCAAATCGAATCGAGCCATCATTGCGTTCCCCAAACCCTTGGGCAAATTGGGTTTCTTGGCGTCCTCGGCCAGGAGCGCGTCGATTCGATCCGAGAGAGCACTAATTTGAAAGAGCAGTTGCCGGCGCCGGCCGGGTCTCTTGGACGTAATGTCAGCGCGGCTAAGGTCTAGTAGATCGACCAAATGCTCGTCCATGTCCTTGGCAAAACGTCTCACAGCACTATCGGTCCAGCTATCCTCGTACTGAGCACTTCGCAAGTGATACTTGATCAAGAATCGAACCTTGCGACGCATCGTATTCTCGAGCGGCATGCGCCGATTAAGACCGTCGAACATGCGAGCACCAACTTCTGCGTGTCCGTGAAAGTGAACTCCATTGTCTGTGAACGTGCGTGTCGGAACCTTTCCGATATCGTGCAATAGTGCTCCCCAGCGCAAAGCGGGTCTGCGCACAGCTTGCTTGACAACAAGCTTGGTATGCTCCCAAACGTCCTTGTGGCGTCTACCGGCTTCTTGTTGCAGGTCCTTGCATGCCTCGAGCTCTGGATAGAACTCCTTGATTAGGCCTATTTGCAGTAGCCACTCGAGGGCATCATCGACCTTGGTCTGCATTAGCGTCTCGGTGAGAGCTGAGACCAAGTCTTTTGGGGGTAGCTGAAAAAGAGCAGCCACAAGTGGGCGGCACGCATCTGTCACCTCCTCCGGCGGCATGACTCCGGTCTCGCCAACTCGTGTCGCGAGGCCGAGAAGAGTCAAAGGCTGGCCTTCGACAATCGATGGGAGAAGACCCATGATGTCGTCGAGGGGGCAGGTGTGCACTTCGCGAACTGCTTGCTGAAGATCCATCGGCGCCCCCGAATATCGATTTGACGAAGGCATTTCAAGCCCGTCACTTCTTCTTTTGAAGAGGCGACCACACAACCGCGTCTGTCACTTCCCCTCGTACCTATCGAACCAAGCTAGGTAAGGTTTCGGGTGGCGAACGGGGGGGCTTGATCTAGGAACCCCAGCCTGATCGGTCCAACTGGAGCGACCGGGGCAGTTTGCTGCGCAAGAGTGCCATATGTGAGCCAGCATACTTTGTATACAGTGTAGGTGCGGATCGTACCTGGAACGAAGATTGTATAGGTATAGTTCCGTGGTTGGACGTATTACCGAGAAACACCTCAGCGAAGCCGAGAAGACATTTCCCGGTATCGCGGAAATGTACGAGGCGCTTCCATGCAAGCCTACGACATTTTTGCAGTTGGTGTGGATTTATGAGTCCGTCGTGGCAAGATCCAGCGCCAGTTTCGCGGTCGCGTAGCTCAGGCCCAGCGTATTCCAAACTGCGCCACTTAGTCTCAGTGTCTGGCTTGACGACGATCGTAGGTGTGTCATCGCGTCGGGGGCGAAGATGAACCAGGCAATCGGTGTATTCGACTCTGGAGTCGGTGGCCTGACCGTCGTTCGAGAGCTCAGGCAGCGTTTTCCCATGAAGCATATCCACTACCTAGGGGATACCGCCCGCGTGCCCTATGGCACCAAGAGCGCCCGAACCGTCGAGCGCTACGCCCTCACCTGCCAGAACTTTCTGCTCGAGAGACAGGTCAAACTTGTCATGGTGGCCTGCAATACGGCGTCGGCCAACGCTCTACCCGCCCTTCAAGCCAGCACATCCGTCCCGGTCATTGGAGCGGTGCATCCAGGCGCCTTGGCCGCCCTAGCGGCATCTCGCAGCCGCCACATTGCTGTGTTGGGCACCTTGGGTACGGTCCGCTCGGGTGCCTACGAAGAAGCCATTGGGCAGAGAGATCCCAGCGCCACCGTCGTTGCCCGAGCATGTCCACTCTTTGTGCCCTTAGCAGAAGAAGGCTGGGGCGATACGGATATCGCTTTGCTGGCCGCACGGCGATATCTCTCAGAACTATTCGAGAACAACGATCTCATCGATACCATCGTACTGGGATGCACGCACTACCCGCTCCTACGAGATGTCGTATCCAAGGTATGTGCAGAGCTCTCTAGCAAGCCTGTGCAAATTATCGACTCGGCCGCAGCTATGGTGACCCAAGCAGCAGCACATCTCGAGGCCAGCGCCCAGACAGACGGCGACGCCCGCAGAGGTGCGCTTCAGTGCTTCGTTACCGACGAGTCGCGCATGGAAGAGCTAGCGCCTCGCTTCTTAGGCGAGACACTAGATTCGCTGGAAACCGTCGATTTGTAGCCGCTAGGCCGGTTTGCCAGCTTTGAGGTCTTCGTTGTTCTTCGCGCGTTGCAGGAGATCGATAATCGACGAAGCCTTCTTGAAGCGATCAGAGATATCGTCTTCGTTGATTGGGTACTCAGTCCGAAACTCGAGACCGTCTTCGTAGAGTTCTTCTTGAAGGTCATCGCTCTCGAAGTACTGCTTCACGGACTTGTTCTTGTGGGTCTGCTTGACAAGGATGCCGACCTTGGAGGCCAACCAATCGTGCAGTGGCCCCATGGCAGCTCGGCTCGTCGCGAGCTCCACATCGAGGCTTTCGAAGAACTCGGTGAACCGACTTCGAAAGTACTCCTTATCCTCGTCGTCGCCTTCGAGGCCCTTCTTGAGAGCGACGCGCAAGAGCAGACAATCGTCGGCATAGCTGGCGAAGTTGTCCCGATCGGAGATGAGATCACTTGGAGAGATCGTATAGATGATCGCCCCAATCATGAGCTCCCTGGTCTCTCGACTCAGGTTTTCGTCGGTGCTGGCTTCGTAGAGAATCTTGAGATCAAAGGGTAGGCTTACGAGCCACGATCGCATTGTTTCGACAAAACGACCTGATATTTCCGCGTCCACGAGTAGTTCCTCTGCTTTCTGAAATGCTGGTTCCTCCGTGCATAGGCACGGAGCCAGGGTCCTAAGAGAGTACCTTATTTGGTTGGGTACAAGCCCGCACCGCAGACACAATCATCACTCGACTAGAAAAGATCCTTTGGTCTGGGTGTGATATTCTGGATCGGACTGTGAGTAAGCGCTCGCCCGTTCTCGGGTACAATCATAACTTCAAGCATCGTGGCTTGATTTTCCACGTGCAGACCGAAGACTCGGGCGTGGACAACCCACACCTATTCACACACCTGTTCCACGGGGGTGTCATAATTTCGAGTCGCAAGATCGACTACGACGCGGCTTCAGCTGAAGATGTCGTCAAGGGTCTGATGCAATCGCAGCACAAGGCGGTTCTCAAAGATCTCAAAATCGGGACCTTTGACGACAAGATCGATGCGTATCTCGGCGACAAGACCGACCTCCTGCCACGCAAGGCAGATGCAGCGGGAATAGAACCCGCAGAGGTAGATCTAGCCGCAGAGACCGAACCTTCAATCCCAGCGCCGATACACGAGGATTCTAGGACTCATACCGAAGCAACGGCGCAAGCGCCAGTTGGCGCAGCGCCTCCTGCCGACGAGCCACTCGCTGCACAGACGCAAGCGACGGAACCTGCTCCAATTCCGGCAACTCCGGAACCCGCTCACTCCGGGGCGATTTCTCTCGACACGCCGAATGCTGTCATTCCGCAGGTGGTGGCGCCGGCAACGATTCCCATGCATGTTCCAAGCGAGGCGATGATCGATCTAGAACCTCGGCTGCAGAGTTCAACGAGACACAGATACGAACGTATTCCTACGCCTCTCGCGCTTCCTGCGGTCTCTGCAGGTGATCTCGGCGACCCCAAAGTCACTTTCACCGAGTCTGCGGCGCCAGTTGAGATTCCGCCAGACTCGGTGGGTGAGCTCTCCGCGACGCACTCCTACCAGCGCCCAGCCAAGCGCAAGCGTTCTTCGACCCAGGCGCGCTATGCCCCTGCTTCAAGCCAATCTCAAGCGCCTCAGCCCAGCGCTAGTGGTCGTCCTACTGGCAAATCTGCCAACCCTGAGCCAGGCGAACGACGGTCATCAGTCGTGGTCTCCCGACCATCCGTCATCGTCGGATCGCCTGCCCGCTCGGTTGGCGGCGAGAGCAATCGTCGCACTAGGCGCCGAACACCTCCGAACAGAAAGAGTCGCAGCAGAGACCTGTTCGGCAATGACACCGTCTCCGAGAAGAGTCTCGACGAGGTGATCATGGCCTACCTCTCCGAAGATAACGGAGATGAGTAGCACTGACGATACGAGTGTGCCTTGAGACTAGGGAAATTCTTAGTTTCGGCGAATCGTTCGGTAGAGACCCAGTGCGAAAAGTAGTGCGAACGCCGCCAGCGCGAGCACGATAATGATCACATACCAGTACGTGTTTGGTTCTTCTGTCGTATCTAGAACAAATGCGCCGCTTGCCACCAATGGCGGCGCGCTCACTGCCACACGAACCGTATGATAGCCCGGTCTCGCATTGCTAAGTAGGACGTCATCCCCGTCGAGGCTGAGCTCACTCCAGATTCCGCGGCGCATGCTGCGAATCTCCGAGGCCTGGGCCGCGAAGAGCTTGCTCGCGCGAAGTTTTGCTTTGATTTCCGCAAGCCCTTGCGGCGCTGGAACATCAAACGTCCAAGTATCGGGATTACTCGACACTGGTGCGGTTTCGGGCGGCAACACTCCAGCATTCTGCAGCGCCAATGACCAACTTGTCTCATCCCGATATGGATCCGTTGACACCGCGACGACGCGAACAAGATCTGTGGCTACCTCTTCGATCTGTACGGCCGTTGTGCTCGCCAGAGTGAACCGGTCGCCGCTAACATCAAGCACATCATTCGCACCGGAACTCAGTGCACCTCTAAGGCTATCGAGGGGAATTGGCCGAATAGCGACCGTTCCGTCGGCAACGTGGCTCCTGAGTGCTTCGTCAAAGTTCGTATCTGAGAGCCTCTGGAGCCTGCCTCGGTAGACCTCGTTCGTTGCATCCTCAGCAGTCCAGGGCGTGGCTGGCAGGAGCAGCCAGAGAGAGCCCCCGGTTCCGAGCGTCGGTACGAGTACCAGGCCTGTCGACGAGCGACTCGGAACAACCCGCAGGGCTTGGGGGCGATCGGGACGCACATGCAATTCGATGAATTGATTCTCGTGCTCTGAGCCCAGCGCCGTGACGCCATCGACAGCGGTGGGATCACCGAGCCAAGAGAAGCGCAGATCGCCACTGAGGCGTAGGCCAATTGTTAGACAAATTCCGATGATGGCCATCGCCATGATGGGGCGGATGCGCGTTTTCGGGCGCGGCAGTTTGACCAACTCTGGATCGAGTTCGTCCACAGCTGCCTTGTCTGGCGATTCGGAAGGTTTGTTGGCCATCGTGGCGCGCTCAGATTAGCTCGCTTGAACGTCTGGCGCTACTCTGGAGCAAAGGTGTACCGTGTTGCTATGGTGGAGCCAGACGATGGTGGCGTTCAGGGATTTCCCTCTGGAGGCACGTTTTCCGGCACAATCGCAGTCTACGAGACGATGGAATCGGCCCACCTAAGGGCTAGACAAGCCATTCAGAACCTTGGATACCGCCTCGCTGTGGAATCGAGCGCCGACGCCATCGAGCGCCGATGCCTGGGTTATAATCCTCCCGATTTACTAATAGTCTCGCTGCCCGAGGGACAGAACCTCGTCGATCGGGTCAAGACTGTTCCCCGTCCGCCCGGTCCGCCCGCGACCGCCAGAGAGTGTTTCGCGGCATTCGATGTGCCTCTTTGCGCCGTCCGGCCCCACAGCGTCGAGACCTTGGGCACGCTGGTGCATGCGGCAGGCATGCTCGCCCAGAGCCGCGATCGAATTCGGGCACTGCACAGCGCAGAGGCTAGGCTGCGCGACACGCCGCACCAAGTGGGCCACAGCGGCAACGTCACCGGCTTTCATCACTTCGAGTGCTTCAAGAAGCTGCTGGCACTCGAGCTCAAGCGAGCCAAACGCTACGGGTACAGCATCGCGGTCTGCTTAGTTGCTCTCGATCCCCTCGAGGAGGCGAGCCGTGATCATTAGCGGCAAGACGCGTCTAGCCGCGGTGCTCGGCGACCCGGCAAGCCACAGTAAGTCGCCGGCGCTCCACAACGCTGGCTTCGCCGCAGCAGCAATCGATGCGGTCTACGTCGCGATGACCGTATCGCCGAGCGAGTTACTCGCAACAGTAGCCGGTTTGCGCGCAATCGGCCTCCTAGGCGCAAGCGTCACCGTTCCCCACAAGACCGCCGTGATGCAGTGCTGCGACGAACTCTCTCCCTCTGCCGAGAAGATCGGGGCCGTCAATACTCTCGAGTTTCGCTCCGACGGAAGACTCGTAGGACACAACACCGATGCGCCGGGATACGTGCGAGCCTTCGAAGAGGACAGCGGAGAGGAGATCGCAGGTCGCCGCGTAGTGCTCTTGGGGGGCGGCGGAGCGGCCAGGGCCGTGGCTGTCGGAGTAGCAGAGGCTGGGGCCACCTCTGTCAAGGTCGTTGCGAGAACACCGTCCAAGGTCGGGTGGACGGATGCTGAGTCTTGGACCTCAGAGAAACTAGAACAACTCTTAGCCTCCTGTGATCTGCTAATCGACTGCACGTCTCTTGGTCTGAGCGCCGAGAACGAGAAGCTCGCGCCATGTCCTATGCCGCTGAAGAGACTGCCAAAGGACGCCATTGTTAGCTCGCTCATTTATCATCGAAAGACAGCGCTCATTGCCGAAGCAGGCGCCCTGGGCCTCGCGACCGTTGATGGTTCCGGGATGCTCTTGCACCAAGGTGCGATCGCATTTGAGATCTGGACCGGCTGCAAAGCGCCGATCGATCTTATGAAGCGCGGTCTAAATTCCAGCGACTGAACGAGCCGCGGTCACTAGAACCCCGATAATGGCGGCTGACCAGGCAATTGCGGCACTCGCAAGAGCCAATGCCAACGTCGAACGAGCGATTCCACGTTGGGGTTTTTCTGATGGCGCAACCCACAAGAGGAGCAAGAGTGCACCGGCTAGTATGAGGCCTAGGGCACTCCAGTGCTCCTTCACATCGAACCATCTCATCAGCTTCGCAGCCCGAGTGATTTTGCGATCTGCACGGATCTCGATCGTTTGGCGTTGGTCGACATCGAGCGGCGGTAGCGGCTTGGCGCTCCCGGATATGCCACTTCGAAAACGCCGACTCTCTTGATTGCGCGCCATTGCTCGGCGAGCAGCCTCTGCATTCTCTTCCGTCGCACGGCTGATGGCCGTTGGGTTTTCGAGGTACTCGGCGCGTACCCGAACCTTGTAGGTTGGATAGAGCGCCATGCCAAGCAGCATGGTTGTGGCGTAGGCTACAGCGGACCACACTGCAAACCGGCGAATGCTGCCGTGCCGCACAGTGCCCCGGGACCAGCGGCGCAGCCAAACGAGTAGGTGAGTGCTCAGCGCCACGCAGAGCAAGGCGCCGACAGCATGGCCAACCAACAGCAGCGCACTGTAGTCCTCGAAGAGCACCTGGCAACGATAGCTCACCCCAATGAACGCTGGGGTTCTCCGAGAACTTTCGGACGCCTTTGCCGGTTATCGCTCCACATCGCCTTCACAAAAGAAAACACCACTGCGCCGGTTGGGCGAGCGGTGTCTTGAGAGGTTGGCTAGGAGATGCCCAGATCAGTCAGCGCCGCGGCGTAGGAAGGTGGGAACGTCAAGCTCGCTCTCGGGCTCCGCATCCACAAAGACCGTGCGAAGGCCTGGATGCACGCTACCGAATTCGCGACGAACGGATTCGCTCGGGCTTTGTGCCATCGCGATGTTGACTGCACCATGAGACGCAATCGATGGACCCGAGCCCTGTGCCATTCCGAGAGCAGCCTGACTAGGAGCCGATTCGCTCATCAAGTCAGCAAGCGCGCGGTCTACTTCGGATGCCTCATGAATCGGGACGTCCTCATCTGAGAGCAGGCCGGCGGCCGGCGTGATGATCGGTGCGCAGTGATTCGGAGCGGTCATGCTCGGCGCAGAGACCACGACCTCGCGAGTTCCACGTGCACGCCGCGAGGCGGCCGGGGGATAGTCGCGCGTGATTTGACTCTTGGATTGGTACGCCACCGGAGCGGCACCCGTGTGCTGCCCACCCACACCTTGGCTAGGAGAGACGCCCTCTTGTGGACGGTCAAAACCGGTAGCAATCACGGTGATGCGTACGTCGTCGCCAATGTTCGGGTCGACGACAGAACCGAAGATGATATTGGCATCTTCATGGGCGGCATCTTCAACGAGGGTACAAGCTTCGCTGACCTCGTGGATGCCCATGTCGGGTCCACCGGTGATGTTGATGAGAATGCCGGTTGCACCATGAATACTGATGTCTTCCAGTAGAGGAGACGAAATCGCTTCACGCGCTGCCTCTTCCGCACGTTTCTTGCCGCTAGAGCTGCCGCTGCCCATGAGCGCACGACCTTGGTTGCTCATGATGGTGCGAACGTCCGCAAAGTCGACGTTGATGAGACCAGGAATCGTCATCAAGTCCGAGATGCCTCGGGTTGCATTGAGAAGCACTTCGTCGGCCTTCTTGAAGGCGTCGATCATGCTGAAATCGTGGCCAACCAGCTCGAGCAGTTTGTCATTTGGGATGACGATAAGAGTATCGACAGCTTCTTCGAGCTCGGCGATCCCAGAAACCGCCTGCTTCTGCCGGCGGTGCCCCTCGAACGTGAAAGGCTTAGTTACGACGCCAACAGTGAGCGCACCTGCTTCGCGCGCAATGCGTGCAACAACCGGAGCTGCGCCAGTGCCCGTTCCGCCGCCCATGCCTGCTGTTACGAAGACCATGTCGGCACCAGCGACTACATCTTCGATGAGCTGACGGCTCTCCTCAGCGCTCTTGCGACCCACTTCGGGGTTCGCACCTGCGCCGAGGCCCTTGGTGAGGTGATCACCAAGCTGAATCTTTGTACCGGCCATGTTGGCTTCGAGCGCCTGCATGTCAGTGTTTGCTGTACAGAACTCAACCCCATCCAAGTTGGATGCGATCATCGTATTGACTGCGTTGCCGCCGCCGCCGCCGCAACCCACGACCATAATCTTGGCGTGAGACATATCTTCAAATTCAAGTAGTGCCATGCTGTTCTCTTCCTCCCCGCCCACTATTTCTCTAGGTGGTTCACGAGGGGCAACTTTTTGTCCTTCTAAGAAGTGAAAAAGAGTCACTTCAAGAGGGCTAGATGGAGATGCTCCTAGAAAATCTCGCTCATCCAGCCGCGCATCTTGCGCCAGACGCCGCTATCGCTCTTCGATTCCATTGCAACAACCGGAATACCCTCACCGCGACTTCCATAGCGCACAAGGCCCACAGCCGTGGAGTATTCGGGCGAATTCACGACATCGGTAAGGCCACCGATGCCACTCGGTGTCGACTGCCGTGCAGGCAAGTCGAGCACGGTCTCTGCTAGATCGGGTAGGCCTTCCAAATGCGTGCAACCACCGGTGAGCACGACGCCCGCGGCCAATTGCGGCAACAATCCACTCTCTTCCAACTCCTTGCGCACGTGTTGGAATATCTCCTCCATCCGCGGCTGGACGATTTTCTCAATCAACAAGCGGCGTGAGACTTCGCGAGGTTCTCGCCCCCCAACCGATGGCACCTCCATAATCTCCGATTCGTCGACGAGATAGGGTAGGCAGCAACCGTACTTGCGCTTGATGCCCTCGGCGGCCTGCAGTGGGGTACGAAGACCAATGGCGATATCGTTGGTGACCTGGAATCCACCAAGCGGCAACACCGCAGAGTGCACCATGGCGCCATCGCAGTAGACGACGATATCCGTGGTGCCGCCGCCAATATCTACGAGAGCCACTCCGAGCTCTTTCTCGTCGTCATCAACGACAGCCTCGGCTGAGGCTAGAGGCTCGAGAACGATTTCCGCGACCTCGAGCCCGCAGCGATTGGCGCACTTGACGACGTTCTGGGCGCTGGAGACTAGAGTCGTTGTGATGTGAACCTTGGCTTCGAGGCGAACGCCGCTCATGCCTAGCGGATCGCGAATACCGTCTTGATCGTCGATGATGTACTGCTGGGGAACCACATGCAGAATTTCGCGATCTGCCGGAATTGCTACCGCTTTGGCCGCTTCGATCACTCGGGCAATATCATTCTCGCGAACCTCTTGGTCCTTCACTGCTACGATTCCATGCGAATTGAGGCCGCGAATGTGCCCACCTGCGATGCCTACATAGATCGTGGAGATATCGCAGCCCGCCATGTGCTCGGCTTCTTCGATCGCCTTCTTGATCGCCTGCACTGTGGTGTCGATGTTGACGACAACTCCTTTGCGCATGCCCTTGGAGCGAGCCGTTCCAATGCCAATGATGTCTAGCCCGTCTTCGGTGACCTCGCCGACGATTGCTGCAATTTTGCTGGTGCCGATGTCCAGTCCGACGATGATCTCGTCTCGTTTCACTCTTGCCATGTTCTTCTAGTTCCCCGCGAATGCGACCGTGACCCGGTCTGATGGTGTGCGATCGGCGATACGAAATGACCTAGCAGCAGCATGCTCCTCGGCATCAAGGGCATGCCATGCTGAGTCAAACGCTCGGTAGCGCTCTGCCAATTCCCCTTTTCGAGGCATACCGATATGAATTGCGATCGCGTCGTCGAATGTAATCAGGCTGATGCCATGCCGTGCATCGAGATGGACTTCTCCAATCTGTGGCCGGTCGGTCTTCACAGCGAAGCCGTGAAGTGCATCGAGAGCGAATTGGAGTCGCTCTTGAGTGCCTGCTGGATCCGCCAAGTGTTCGTCACGGCTGATCCCGGTGACGATGCTCAGCCCATCGACCTCTCCGCCCACAACATTTGCACGCTTGAAGAGCTGGCCCTTCTCATTCGCTAGATACAGGCCATCCAGCTCCACGACGGCGATTGCGGCTTCTTCCTGAATTTCAATCTCCAAGCCGGTGGGCAGCAGCCGAGAGACCTCGGCGCGGACGATCCATGGGCTGGCTTCGAGTCGACTCTCCAAGGTCCCCATATCCGCAAGGAAGACGTTGGGGTTCGGTCCAAGCCTGAGAAGATCGGTGATTTCCCTCTCTCCGAGCCGAGCATTGCCGCTGACCTCAAGTTCGGCGATAGCAAAGCGGGACGAGTGGGTCACCCACTGGTAGCCGAAGTAGCCCCC
The DNA here is from genome assembly GCA_024222395.1 of Myxococcales bacterium. Taxonomy (GTDB): domain Bacteria; phylum Myxococcota_A; class Polyangia; order Haliangiales; family Haliangiaceae; genus NORP324. The sequence continues at coordinate 24,766 of JAAEPE010000030.1, read as the reverse complement.
ACCCAAGGCCAGGGCCACCGCACCGACAATGCCCACGAAAGGCAGGCTGCTCTTTGCGACACCGAGAGTCCGTCTTCCGACCTCTCGCATATCCGGAATACTCTCTCGGAGAGGCACGCGCTTGCGGTTGCTCGCGCTCCCGCCTCCACGGGTCTTTCGAGTGGGCCTCGAGCTCGTCTTGCGAGCCCTGCGGCTCGTCGGGTCTTTGGGTGCAACTGGCACCCAAACTTCATGCACACACCTAGCCGGGTTGGGCAATTTTTCTGCTTAAATTCAGCGCAGTTGCCGCAAACAGACGTTCAGGTACGACTGGGGAGCAGCCCAGAATACATGTCGTTGTATCGCTCCATGCCCCTCGCCTCGCATTCGGCGAGTTCTTCTTCACTAAGGGCGAGCCTTTGGCACAACTCCGTTACGAGTTCGCTTGTCTCTTCTGGCAGCCCAAGAGCCATCTGTCTGGCAAGTGACACAAGAAAAACTGCTACTTGCGAGGCTTCAGAGAGGCCAAGTTCCTCAACCACCAACGGGTCGTGATGGTGCTGCATGACATGCTCGAGAGCTTCGAAGAGCTTCCACTTCTGCGCGACCATCACCCCGAGGTCACAGTGGTCGAAACCATAAGTGTCAAACTCAATATCTCGTTGGGCCTCAGCGCAGGGTTCTCCGATTGCCGTCCTGTATGGCTTTCCGATTACCTGGTTCATGAGAATCGTGCCGAAGTCGTGCATGAGGCCGCACAAGAAGGGATCGTCGAGATCTTTGGTGCGAACTAGCTGGGCAATTGCCTCGGAGAGGGCGGCGGTCTTCAGAGAATAGCGCCATAGCGCCTCAGTAAATTTCGTGGTCTTGCTACCCATCATGGCCGAAGCCATGACGAGCTTTCGAAGATCTCGCATGCCTATACGAATGAGAGCAGCCCGAAGGTTCGTGGCTGGCCTTGAACCGTAGAAGGGAGAACTGGCGACTCGAAGAATCTTGGCGGCAATTACCTGATCGGTTTGCACCAGATCATGCAACTGAGACATATTGAAGTCTGGATCGGATGTAATCTGCAAGAGTTGCTGAGCGACTGCCGGCATCGTTTCGATGCTGTCGAGCTTCTCAATGGCGGCCTCAAAGTCAGTAAGACTGACTTTGGCTCCTCCGGTTTCTGCTGCTGCAATGACTTCCATACTTTCTCCCTATCCTGTCGCTGCGCTAGAGCTTACGCCAAGCTGGCGACTAAGCACTTCCCTTAATTTGTCGTTTACAAGTGGCTTTAGCAGATAGTATCGAATACCCGCAACTTTCGCCTGCGCCAACCTCGATCGCGCTGTTACTGCACTGATTGCTATGATGAGTGGCGGGTTTGCAAGTTTTCCCAATGCCCCTGCCAGCTGCAACCCTGATAGTCTCGGAAGAATTAGATCCAGAGTCACTATGGTCGGAGGGTTCGCTTTGGCAGCACGCATGGCGCTTAGACCGTCGGTGAAAATCCCCGCCACAAGATATCCGTGTTCTTCGAACGCATCAGCGATCGACCGGCCAACAAGGGGGGAACTCTCTGCGATTATGACTGACTTGTTCATGACATCCTCTACAGATTTACGACTCGGTGAAGTTCCTCAGCGGAGGTCAGGCCTGCGAAGACGTGCTCTAGAGCGCTCGTACGTAGATCTTTCATTCCATGCGCAATGGCGTGTTGTCGGATTTGGAGCGTGGTTGCTCCCTCTCCAATGAGTCCCCGCATCTCGTCATCGACGAGTAGTAGTTCGTGGACCGGGATGCGCCCCTTGTATCCAGACCCTTCACATGCGGCGCAACCTCGACCCGCCACGAGCTTGATGCCACGAAGACCACCGTGGGGCACGAGCGCCTCCAGTTCGGTGGGGGACGCGGTGTAGCGCATGCTGCAATCCTTGCATACAGCTCTAAGAAGTCGCTGGGCGAGGATGGCCTGCAACGAGGGAGCTATAAGAGGACACGGAACGCCCATCTCGATTAGACGATGGACGGCAGCAGCAGCATCGTTGGTGTGCAAGGTGGAGAGCACCAAGTGACCTGTGACCGCAGCCTCGGCCGCAATGCAACCGGTCTCGTGATCTCGGATCTCGCCGACTAAGATAATATCTGGGTCCTGTCTCAAGATCGCGCGCAGTGCTTTGGGAAACGTAACCCCGCGTTTCTTGTTGATTGGCACTTGGTTGAGATCTGGAATCTCATATTCGATGGGATCCTCTACTGTCACGACGTTCACCTCGTCGTTCACTCGCTCCATGAGAGCGGCGTAGAGCGTGGTGCTCTTGCCCGAGCCTGTTGGTCCGGTGACGAGGATCATGCCCTGTGAGCGCATGATTTCTGCGCGAAACGACTCGAGTAGCTCTTCGCCCATTCCAAGACCGCTGAGGCTCTTGCCGAGCATCTTGTGACCGAGGAGACGAATGACAACCTTCTCCCCGCCAGCCACGGGTAGACAGGAGACACGCATGTCGACGGGCACGCCACTCATCTTCGTGCGCACGCGTCCATCTTGAGGAGAATAGCGCTCTGCGATGTCGAGCTTTGCCAGCACCTTGACCCGAGATACGATCCACGGGCACAGAACAATTGGATAGTTCGGACCGACGCGGAGGATGCCATCGATGCGAAAGCGCACGCGAACCTGCGAGCCGTAGGGCTCGATATGAATGTCGGAGGCACCGACGCCAATCGCATGCGCGAAGAGCCTATCCACCAACTCGACAATCTTGCCGGCTTCACCACCCTCGCGGAGTGCCTGCAGGTCGCCCTCCGTCAGCGTCGCGACTTCACTGGCTTCGACGTGTTCGAGTTCGGACGTATCCGCCGCCATGTAGTAAACCCGAATCGCTTCGGCGATTTGTGTCGGCGGTACGACCAGAAGTCGAATGGGTCCGGTGAAGAGACTCCGGAGGTGATCGTAGACCGCGATTTCCCGGGGGTCGGTGATGCCTATGTAGACTTCATCTCCCGCCCGAGTGAGCGGAATCAGTTGGTATCGTTCTGCGAGTTCTTCTGGGACGATGGAAAACAGATCTCTATCGATGGTGAAATCGCTGAGCTCGGCGGATGCCAGGCCAAAGAGGCTTCCGACTAGCTCGGCCCACAGCGGCTCCTCAATGAGATCTGAGAGAACCAATCTCCAACCCGGAGTCTGAGAGTCGTAGTCGGCGTCATCGAGAATCGCCATCGCGGTGACCTCGTCAATACAATCATCCTTGACCAATTGGTTGAGGAGCTTCCGGTCGATCACCTTGGCCTGATCCACCCGAGGGCGTTGAAGCAGCCAATTCTCAGCCGAAGAGGACATCAATCTGCTCCTGTCCTAAGTCGTCTGCCGTGCTCTCGTCCTCTTTTGAGGCGGACGGCACAGGTGGGGGAATCTTGGCTTGCGCCTGCACGTTGCTGCTATTCAACGCCGAGAGTTTTCTAGCCAGTGCCAGCGCGGCAGGATCTGCGCCGGGTGGGGGCCTTTGAGGGCCGGTTTGAGGGCTGGCAGGCGGCAAGGGAGCACTCGGCGGCAGGGCCGCGTCACTGGCCTGTGCGCCTGCCTGTAGTGCGGAGCCGCAACCACCGCAGAAGAGATCTGCGATGGCGTTGCCGAAGTCGCAATCGCCACAAGCGGCAACAATTTTTGCTCCACAGGCTCGGCAAAATCGACGATTCCATCCGTTGGCGGTATCGCACGCCACGCACGCGCGCCCTATCCCACCACCAAGGGCGGTCCCTGTCATTCCCGCTGTCATCCCTCACTTAGAATCGGACGGTCGGCTCAGATCTTTACAAATCGTATCGATTCGGGGCACGTAGATCTGTAGTGGGAGATTCATTCATTGTTTCCAATACATCGCCTACCTCTTGCGCTGAGATTCCAATGTGGGGGCAGGTGGGGGCAGATCTCGAATAGGTTGACGACCGCCCCACCTTGATCGTTATAATTTAGATGGCTTACTCTTGAGTCGTGGCGGGGACCCCACGTGCGCATCCTGATACTAGACGACAACAAATCGTACGGTGACTTACTTGCTAGCGCATGCAAGAAGCTTGGGCACCTGAGTACGGCGTTGCAGGGCCCAAGGAAGGCACTGAACTTCCTCAAGGAAGAGCAGGTTGACGCCTTGTTGGTCGACCTCGAGATGCCAGAGATGATGGGAACAGTCTTCTCAGCATTGGTTCGAGAACAAGGATTCGACGTTCCGATCGCAATTTGCACCGGCAGCTGTGTCGACGAAGAGCTCACCGCACAGGCCGAGGTGATGGGGCCGAGGCTGCCGAGAATATGGACCCACGCCGATCTGCGAAGCGTTCTTCGCTCTCTCCAACTTGGAGCCCGAGAACCGCAAGATGGCGCTGACTCAACCGAACCGTCCGCAGGGCAATTCCCCGAGCACGACTGGGTAGAGGAAGTCACGCAAAATGACATGGGCTCTCCGCAAGCGGTCCGGGACCTCGCCAAGGGCACAGGAGCCACGCCGAAGGAATCCATCATCGAGGGCGAGCAGAGAATCATCGAGGGCGAGCAGAGCTTGGCTCAGCAAGCTGCCACACTTCGTGCGCCCACCCAACTTCAATCGAGAAGCCGGCGGGCCTCGAAGAGCCAGGTTCGAAAGACCGCGCCCAGAATTCACGTACGCTGCTCCAACTGGGAACAAGTTCGCAAGCTGTGCACGGACGTCATGAGCGGGCTTACTTCGATCACGGTACGCGCTCAGGCAAATCTCGGCCACGGGCAAGTCGTCATTCTCGCACTAGCCCTTCCCGACGAGATGGTTGTCTCAATTGAAGCGGAAATCGCAGGTATGGGAAGCGCCGGTCCGGATGGCAGGCACCCGTATCAGCTCAACATGGTTGGCTTCGGAAACGACGAGCTCACGTTTCTGCAAGAGCGTTGCGACGAGAACAAATCCACTGCCGACGATCGGCCCAGTCTTCCCGAGAGTATGGACTCGGTGGACATCCAGCATGTGGACAGCTACGCGCCAAGGATATCCTGGGATTAGGAATACTTCCTAACGAGCTGCGAGCAGTATTCGCTCACAGAGGCTCGGGTAGTCAACACCAGCGTACTTGGCAACCTTGGGCATAAGGCTTTGGCCAGTCATGCCAGGTAGAGTATTGACCTCGAGTACGAAGGCATCTCCACTTTCGCGCACACGGATATCGACTCGTGAGTAGCTCTCGCAACCCAACGCGTGATGTGCTCCAAGAGCCAGCTCGATCAGCTGGATGCACAGAGCCTCGGGCAGCTCGGCTGGGATTAGGTACTCGGTATCATCGCGCTCGTATTTCGCCTCGTAGTCGTAGAAGCCCTTGCTCGTTCGCACTTCGATCGTTCCCAGGGCATCACGGCCTAAGATGCCCACGAAGACCTCGTGGCCTTCGATGTACTCCTCGATAAGAACGGGGCCACCTTGCTCGCTCGCAAGCGCTAGGGCGGCGTCCACTTCATCCGCACCACGGACCACACTCACGCCCACCGACGAACCCTCATTGGCCGGCTTGATAACGATCGGAAATGGCAACTCAATCGCACAGCCCGGCTGCCAGATTTGCCAGGGGGGGGTCGCAATACTGTGAGATTCGAAGACTCGCTTAGATGCGATCTTGTCCATCGCGAGAGCAGAAGCGAGAACTCCAGAACCTGTGCAAGCGATGCCCATACATTGCAGCATGCCCTGCACAGCTCCATCTTCGCCGAAGGTGCCGTGCAAAGCGTTCCACACGACCTCGGTCTGGGCGGCTTCTAGTATTGCCGGCAAAGATGCCTCACCCGGTTTCCAGTCGAGTGCCTGCACTTGGTAGCCCAGAGCTTGTAGCGCTTCGAACACGCCTTGGCCCGTCCCCAGCGATACCTCGCGCTCGCAGCTCGGGCCACCCATGAGTACCGCGATTCTCTTAGTCTTCACCGATGCACTTCCATTCCAAGACCAGGTCGACACCCATTTGGGCACGGACCTTGGCTCTCGCTTGGGCGATGAGTTCCAGCATGTCTGCCGCCTTTGCATCGCCGTGATTCACAAACCAGTTTGCGTGAGCTGGTGAGCACTCCGCACTTCCAATTCTGGTGCCTTTAAACCCGACGGCTTCTATCAGCCGCCCAGCATGATCACCTTCGGGATTCTTGAAGACCGAGCCGGCGTTGTTGGCTCCCGCAGGCTCTCGCTCTTTCCGTCTGGCCCTCAGAGCAGTGACGACCTCTTTGATCTGATCTGTGGGCCGATGCTCGAGCGTAAGCGTTGCGCCAAGAACCACTTCACTTGGAGGAAGTGATGAGCTGCGATACCCGAAGCTACACTCTGCATTGCTTCGAGAGATGAGCTCGCCATCGCGAAGTCGGAGGGAGCGCACTGCGGTTGTTACATCCTTGAACTCGCCTAGATAGGTGCCGGCATTCATCACCAGACCGCCGCCAACTGAACCGGGAACCCCTCCCAAGAACTCGAGTCCCCCCAACTCCCACTTGGTCGCAGAGCTGAGCAACTTGCCGGTAGACAAGCCAGCATCCACCTCTATCTGTGCATCGGCGACGCGCTCAATATTGCGAAGTGCCCTGGTGGCGAGAACGAATCCGCGAATGCCACCGTCGCGGACGAGGAGATTTGATCCTCCGCCAATGGTAGTTATTGGCAGCCCCTCAGCCGCGCAGTACCGCACCAACGCAACCACTGTCTCGGAATCTCGGGGCTCCGCGTAGGCATCCGCCGGGCCGCCGATCTTGAGCGTCGTATGACGTCGCATCGGCTCGTCAAATCGCACGGCCTCCCCACAAAGGGAAAGCAACTGCTCGCGCTGCGATTCGCTAAGCAAATGAAAACTCTACCGAGTCGCGAGATTCTTGAGTTTCGCCACCGAGCCCTTGGCTTCGAGAGCGGTAATCAAGTCGTTGCACGTGAGCTGAATGTCACCGGCACCCAGTGTGATGACGATGTCACCAGGGCGCACTATTTCTGCGATCTTTGCTGCCAAGTCTACCCGGTTCGGAATGTAGCTAACGTCCTTGTGGTCGTTGTTGCGAATTGCCTTTACAAGTTCCTCTGAGGACGCCCCTTCGATGGGCTCTTCACCTGCCGCGAATACATCGCAGATGAGTACCTTGTCAGCGTCGTAGAAGGAGCGGGCAAACTCATGAAATTGATCTTTGGTACGTGAGTAGCGATGGGGCTGGAAGGCGGCGATCACTCGCTGGCCAGCGTAGCCTGCTCGAGCGCCTTGCAACGTAGCTTTGACCTCGGTGGGGTGGTGGCCGAAGTCGTCGATGATCGTGACGCCGCTAATCTCTGCGCGAAGAGTGAACCGGCGCTGAATTCCTTCGAAGTCGGAGAGTGCGTCCACGACAGTCTCAAACGGCACGTCGAGAGAACTACAGATGGCAAGCACAGCCAGCGCATTGAGCACGTTGTGTGTGCCGGGCAAGGGGATGTAAATCTCCCCAAGCTCCCTTGCGTGATGCCAGGCAATGAAGGTGCATCCAAGGCCGTCGAAACGAATGTTCCTGGCTCGGAAGTCGGCTTGTGCAACCGTTCCGTAGGTAACGAAACGCTTCTTCACTTCGGGCAATATGCTTAGCACTGCGGCGTTGTCTACGCATAGAGCCGCCTGTCCGTAGAACGGAACTCGGTTGATGAAATCGACAAAGGCCTTTTTGACGTTTTCGAATGTACCGTAGTGATCTAGGTGCTCCGAATCCATGTTTGTCACAACGGCAAGCGTCGGATCGAGTCGCAGAAATGAGCCATCGCTCTCATCGGCTTCGGCTACGAGATATTCTGAAATCCCAAATCGGGCGTTGGCCAGCCCAAAGCTATTGACCCGCCCGCCGATCACTGCAGTCGGATCGAGCCCTGCCTTGGTAAGCACGTGGGCTATCATCGTGGTTGTCGTGGTCTTTCCGTGAGAACCAGCGACGGTGATACCCGTCTTCATGCGCATGAGCTCACCAAGCATTTCGGCTCGGGGAATCACAGGGATGCGCCTTGCGTGAGCCGCTTCGACCTCCGGGTTGTAGCCCTTGATAGCGGTTGACGTCACAACCACTTCGGCTTCCCGCAAGTTGTCAGCGTTGTGTCCGTGGGAAACCGTCGCGCCGAGACCGACCAGGTGCCTGGTAATTTCGTTCTCTTGAATGTCGGAACCCGAGACCCGGTAGCCGCGGTTGATGAGCACTTGCGCGATGCCCGACATTCCCATACCGCCGATGCCTACGAAGTGAACCTGAATATCTGTGTTTTGAAACATGCTGTTCTCACGAGGGGGTGCGTACTCCCCGTTCGCTTTTAGCAGATTCGTTTCAACATTGGCGATCTCCCGCAACATAGGAATATCACGTGAGAACTGATGCTTGCCGCGGTTCGTATCTCCCATGTGAATACAACGCTCAGACCGCCGCAAAATTCCCTCAGCTCCGAGGAGATCATGCGGACGAAGACAGGCCGCATGGGAATCACCTGCCCCCGGGAAGCAGCCGCTACAGCTTCGTGGGTAGACGAAGGCTCTTTGTCGCTGCCAAGCAGAGGCGATGACTCTCTAGTGCCTGCTCGGCCGCGCGCTTGCCTCCCTCCATTGGTGCAATCTTCTCACGCAGGAAGGTCTCGACTGAGGCATTTCGGGCGGCATCACACTGGGAGCTGGCGACACCTGCTAGGCGCGTCTTCATCGAACCCCCGTAGCGCGTAGCGAGCCCCGCAAAATTCTTCTCAACGAAGGCCAAGGCGAGATGCCCAGACTCCCTTTGGTCCGCAATGGCCGAGAGCATGCGCCGAGATTCACGTGCATCAATGTCAGTATCGAGCATGATTTTTAGTGCATGTTGCACAAGGGCCGGCTCGGTAACCGCCCCAATTCCTTCGAGCAAGAGGCGTCGACGATTGCGATCGCTCGTGCCCTTGATTGCCACCACATACGCATCGATAGAAGCAGTATCACCAAAGCGCGCGCCAACCTTGAGAGCGAGGCCTGCGACATTGGCGTCAACGGAGGTGGGATCGCTTAGCCAAGCCTTGGCCAACTTCTGCCCAGTGGCGCGAAGCTTCACATCCTGCGCTTCAAGAATCATGAGGGAGAGCAGCGTGGTTCGGAGAGCGGTTCGCGACGAGGGCTCCCCAGCTTTGGCCGTCCATCCCAGACGCCTGGTCGTCTTGCCAAAGTGCCGCACAAGCCACGCCTGGTAACGCGGCCTGGCTTCTGTGGTCACGAGCCAGCCAAGGTCTGCTATGCCAGCAGCGGTCGCCTGCAGACCATCATCGTTGCTCGATGCCATTGTCGGCACGAGGGAGAGCATGCTCTCAATAGGGGCAAGGCCAGCGTAGACCAAGGCCTTGAGGTCACTGGCTGTAGCAAATTGTTCAGGAACCGTGAGCGGGGCTTTCTTCAAGAGCGACTCAAGCAGTGACTCGCTTAGCTGCGATCGATAGTAGCCAGTCGCGCCAGCATTGGGCACGATCCACTGGGGACAAGACTGTGCGTCTCCCAGAACGAACTTGGAAGTTCTCTGAGAGATCAGGGTGCATTCGCGAGCAATTGTTTTGCCTACGCCGGTTGGATAGCGCACACATACAGGAATTTGGTAGTCGGGCGACTCGGAGACCTTGGACCCAAGAGGCCGGTAGCGCTCGTGGGATAGAGAGAGCGTTGGACTCTTGCCATCGGCACAATCCAGGTCAAATGAGACCAAGGGCGTACCAGGATTATCAATGAACGTAGAGAACGAATCCGAGATATTCTGTCCGGTGCCGACTTCCATTGCCTCCAAGAAGTCTTTGGCTTCCAAGCTCTTCCATCGGCTACTGCTCAGATAGTGTTGGATACCTCGCTGGAACGTCTCCTCCCCGAGCCACCCTTCGAACATGGCGAGCACAGAGGCCCCCTTGGAATACGTGATGCGGTCGAATGCGGATCCAATATCACCAGCGCTCACAATGGGTTGATGAATGATACGTGCGGAAAAGAGCCGGTCTGCACCCATAGCGGTGCTTCGCATTTCGGCCCAAAGGGTATCTGTACGCCACTTTGGGTTGAACTTGCTCACCGCCTTAGCCGAGGCCCAGGTCGCGAACGACTCGTTTAGCCATAGATCATCCCACCAGGCATTGGTGACCAAGTTGCCAAACCACTGATGGGCGAGTTCGTGCGCCCCGGTATTGGCGTAGTTCTTCTTGAAATCCAGATCGTTGGACTTTGAGAGAAGCAGTGTCTCGGTGTAGGTAATGAGACCGGGGTTTTCCATCGCCCCAAAGCTGCCCGTCGACGGGATCGAAACCAGGTCTAGCTTTGCGTAGGGGTAGGGAATTCCAGTGTAGTCCTCGAGGATCTCGAGCAGAGGTAGAGTCGATTCTTTGACCCATTCAGTCTCGTCTCCGCGTCCCCTTGGGGCAGCAACGCGCACAGGGACGCCACTGCGAGTTTTACCGATATCCACCATATCGAACGGGCCGACGGCAAAGGCGACCAAGTAGGATGGCAGCGGTGGGCTCTCAGCAAAATTCACGCGGACAAAGCCGTCTCTGGCAGGTTCGCGGCTACTCTCGGGTGTATTGGCCAACGCCACCAAGCCTTCAGGAACCTCTAGGCTCAACTGCCAAGGCACTTTGATGTCCGGTTGGTCGATGCTCGGGAATGCACGCCTGGCGGCCCGAGACTCAAATTGGGTAAAGAGGTACCAATCGCCGGCGGCTTCCTGACGAAAGATCCCATAGGAGCTCTCCGAACTCACGGCTCCTTCATAGACGACACTGAGCATTGCATTGCCCGTGGGCAAGGCGCGAGGGGCAGTGAAGTGCAACCACATGTCGTCCTCGGCGACGACGTTGAGCTCGATTACTTCCTCAGCTACCTTAATGCTGGCCTTCGAAACCGTGAGGCCGTGTCCATTCATGAAGAAGTCGCTGCTGCTCTCTTCCACCGAGAGTGCCACTTCGAGATCGCCTGAAAATGTCTCTTTGCTGGGGTCGAGACGTAGTTTGGCCTGGTAGCGCTCCGGTACGACAATCGCCCTCTCGATGCGGATACCGTGGGTCGCTAGCGCCGTCGCAGCGGGCTCGGGCGAGTGCACCTTGCGCTTGGCATCCGATCCACAGGCAGCGGAAGAGGCGAAAAGCAGGCAGAGAATGCTGGAAGAGAGCAATCGGTTCATGAGGGGGGCACAACACCGTAAAACACAGGTAGATGCAACTTGAAACTTGCTGGAGGAATCGCCACAGTCCAGATTCCCTTGTTCACCGCTCTTATTATCGCAGCACTCATTCTCGCCGGAGCCGCCACTGCGGTTGGCGGAGGCCTCGTTATCGCAGCTCGCAAGCGCGCAGCCCTCGGCGGTGGCCCAGAAACCGAACTCCTCGGCAGCGGGAATGGGTCCAATCTCTTGGAGCGAAGCTTCGGCGATCTTCGTGTGGGTGATGTCATCATGTACGACGGCGCCGACTTCATCGTCGAAGGTCTCATCCGCTACGACGAGGCGGGCCATCACTGGTCCATGGCTCGCATTGTCGATGGCAGCAATCATTGTTGGCTCCTCGTGGGACTCGAGCGCAGCGGTGGTTCGAGCAAGCGCATTCTCACCCCCACCAATGAAGTGGAACTCGCTGGCTACCCTCCTGAGCTCATCATGCTCGGTGACGAGCGCTATGATTTCGACAAGCGAGGTACGGCGACAACCGCTCTCGACGGCGATACCGGCTCCCTCGGCGGCACTTCACAACAAACGAGCGGCGCAGCCCATCGCTGCCGCTGGTGGAATTACTCAGCGGCAGGGCCTAAGGCACTATTGGTAGAGCAATGGGGCGACGACTACCGAGTCCTTGTTGGCACCACCGTGAGCGACTCAGAAATAGAAATGATGCCTGGTTCCTAAGGCGTTTGTTAACAATTGCCAGCAGCTGCGTAGGTTGTTTGCCTGCAAACAACCCGTCCCTGCCAAGCCCACCGAAGAAGGCAAAGCACACCAGCGACGCTGACCGACCCGCCCCCACATCACTCCACCCGCAGCAGCACCACCTCGCCAACGCCGGCAACAGACACCCGCAGCAGATCCTCCTCAATAGCGATCGGCACACCGCGCTCCTGCCCCATAGCCCTCACCCACACAGAGAACTCAGATAGCGCAACGATCTGTAGCTGCCCAGTCTCCTGCACGCCAGCCACCGTCACAAAGAACGTGCCCCCGCCGCTCGGGCCAACCGTGACGACGCCCGTCGCCATCCCCACAGAGTCAACCTGAAGGCTTCCGCTCCAAGTCCCAACCAACGGAAGATATGCCGCCACGGCCCGTGCATCGATAGCCGGGCGCCCCGAATCAACAGGCCCCTTGTCACAAGAGACAAGCGCCACCAAACTAAGAGTTCTTCCGAGCCCTCGCAAACGATCTAAGATGGCGCGATGGCCACCCATGCTACTTGCGGCTCTTCTCGATGGCCGAATAGGCCGTAGAAATCTTGGTGGCAAGCTCGGTTGCGGCTTTCTTCTTGCGAGCATCCTGATGCAAATCCGGGTGGTACTTGCGCATCAGTTTTCGGTAGGCCTTTTTGATTTCGACCGCATCAGCCTCCGGGCTCACGCCCAGCGTCTTGTAGTGCTGAGCCAAATCTCTGTCTTGGAAGATACCAGTACCGCGGCGGCGAGACCTTGAGCTTCCCGCATTGCTACGTGGAGGCACTTGGCTAGAACGCGATGAAGAGGTCTGACGCGGCGGCGGCGCCCGACGAGCATCCTCCACCATATTGCGAAAGGCCTCATCTTGCTGGCGCTTCTGAGCTGCAGAGCGACGTTTGCGCTCGCCATGTATCTTCGCAACGCGTTTGGCTGCGAGTGCTTCGCGTTGCTCGCGGGCCTTGACTCCAGCGCCAGCGAGTCGCGCCCGGGCGTTTTCGCTAGGGGACGGATTTCCTGCCTTCTCACGAACAGCGACGCGCTTCGCAAGCTCTCTCTCGAGTTCAACCTCGTCAACTCCAGATAGCCCCTCGCCATCATTGAGCTTTTCGAATAGCGAGCTCACACCATCAACGAATCGATCTTTGAGGCTCATGCAGGCCCGCCGACCTTGGCGACCAGGCGCTCAATGAACACCATGGATTCCTCCGATAGTTCGCGGAACTCGACGCCGATGCCCTTCGGGTCTTCTTGCAAGCGAACTATTTCGCCAATGCCCTCGATGCTCTCTATCTCCTCATCGAGAATGGTGAACTGCAGGTTCACTCGCATGCCCACTTCGAGGTCTTCATCACAACGAACAAAGACACCAGACGTCGAAATGTCGCTCACGTACTGATCAACAAAGTCCTCCGCCGAGGCGAATTCTTGATTGACCACAACGCGTGGGTCTCGCGGTTTGAGAGGCGGTGTGATGAGATTCCCTATTCCGCAGTGTTGGCACTGGCCGTAGTCTCGGTCTTCTTCTTACGAGAGCGACTTCGTCGTTTGCCCGAAGAGCTGGACTTCGCCTTGATCTTTCCAGGCTCTTCGATCTTCATGATGTTGCCTTCCACCTTGTAGTGGTTTGGTGGCAACCCTCGAGTGCCCTTGATGTCTACTAGCTTCTGGAAGCGCTTCTCGAGATGGTCCAAGTAATCGCGCTCATTCGTTTCTAGCCAACTCGCCACGATTGGCGAGCACTCGACATGGATGCGCTCAGCCTCAACCATGCTTCCGACTCGACGTACTTCTCGCATGACCTCGTAGGCGAGCGTGGTTGTCGATTTCACAACGCCCCGGCCCTCACAGGTCGGGCACGGCTCGGTTAGCAACTGGTGCAATGACTCGCGCGTACGCTTGCGTGTCATCTCAACGAGACCAAGCTCGCTGATCTTTGTCACGTTGCCCCGCGTTGTATCCTTGGCGAGTTCCTCGTTGAACTTCTCCCAAACCAACTGTCGGTTTGAGCTCTTGTCCATATCGACAAAGTCGATAACGATGATTCCGCCGAGGTTGCGCAGGCGGAGTTGCCTTGCAACAGCCTCGCACGCTTCTAGGTTATTGGCGGTGATGGTGGATTCAAGGTCTTGCTTGCCGACATAGCTGCCGGTGTTGACGTCGATGGCTGTAAGGGCTTCGCCTTGATCAATGACCAGAGAGCCTCCCGACTTGAGTGGAACTCGCCTCGAGAGTGAAGCTCGCAATTGCGCCTCAATGCCGTATGAATCAAAGACTGGGCTGCGGCCCTCGTAGAGTTTGACCCGCTCGCTGTAACTTGGCATGAACGCTTCGGTGAAGCGCAGGGCACGTGCGTGCTGCTCCTCGTCGTCGATCACGATTTCCGAGACATCTTCGCGGAGCATGTCGCGTACAACGCGAAGCACCAAGTCGAGATCTTGATAGAGCAGCCCTGGCTTGGAACTAGCTTTCTCGCGACGGCCAATCTCTTCCCAAAGTCTAAGCAGATAATCGACATCATCACGGAGCTCTTGCTCAGCTGCACGATCTGCAGCAGTGCGAATGATGAAGCCAGCCCCCTCAGGGCGTGCGTCGTTGACGATGTTGCGAAGACGACGGCGCTCTTTGTCCGAGCCTATGCGGTGTGAGACACCGACCTTATCTAGCGTCGGCATGAAGACGCAGTGGCGTCCGGGCAGGGAGAGGTAGCCGGTGATACGAGCGCCTTTGTCGCCAACAGACTCTTTGACAATCTGTACCAAGATCTCTTGGCCTTCTTTGACGAGGTCCTCAATCTTGCGGCGGGCTGCGGCCTTGCGAAGACCGCGACGGGCCTTGCCACCACTCTTCTTCTTGTCGCCGTCATCATCGTCGTCACTATCGTCATAGCCGTCGAAGAGACGCTTCTCGTCTCCGGCGCCTAGGATTTCTGCGACGTGCAGGTACGCCTTGCGCTCGACTCCCGGGCCGAGATCGACAAAAGCCGCCTGCATTCCAGGAAGAACGCGGCTAATGCGCCCTCGATAGATATTTCCGGCCACACCGGCCTCTCGCTTGCGCTCGAGGAAGTACTCCGCAAGGTTGGAGCCCTCTAGCAGGGCAACGCGGGTCTCGGACCCTTCGGCACTAACGACCAATTTTCGATTCGACATGTCATAAAACTCTTTGGATGGGAGCCCGAAGCTTGAATTGTTTGGGGCTCGGCTGTCATTTCACTTGGCAACGCACTGGATCTGATTCGCGGTGGCCGACAAGTGTGAGAGATGTTTCCTCTTGGTTACCACGTGGCCTACGTCGACCACAAGATGGGTACCTCGCAACCATGTGAAACTAGGCAGATTTTCCGAATTCCGATGACCACATGTGCAAGCTTTTGCACATGTGAGTGAGACTTGCGACACGACTGTCGGGCTCAAGCGCGGAGCCTACGCGGGGGCGCGATATGGTGGCCGAGCTAGCCTAATAACAACAGATGGTTGCAGAGTATTCCCACTCTGGCACCGGTGTTGCTATGCATACTGGCAAGTCTTCGGACTCTCGCTTTTGCTTAGCTTAACTACCTTATTTTACTTAGACTAGTCTACCTAATTCTACCTAGCGACCTGCCCAGCAACGGCACCCTTAGAGGGTCTCCAGTTCGACCGAACTGGAGACCCTCTAAGGGTGCCTGGGGCGTTTGCCCACAAAAGCCCACATACAACCGGACAGTGCGCTTGCGAAGCACAGCGCACCGTTTGGCAGGGCTGGGAGGAAGCTCCCCGTACCGATTCGCTATAGGTACGCTGTAGGCGAGGCCTGCTAGACGGTGCATTTCCGTTCCGGAGTTGCACAACTCGCTTGCTTTGGGAGTTTGCCCAATGGCGTTTGCTTTGCCAATGCCATTGGGCAAACTCCCTATGTGTCGACACCCCAATATCGCATCCACATCAAACGCGATCGCTACAAGTTCTCCTGCGCCCACATGACCGTCTTTCCCGGCGGCCGCAAGGAGCGGATGCACGGGCACAACTACTATGTCTCTCTTACGGTCGAGCTTTCCAGCATCGACTTCGAGCACATGGTGGACTTCGGTCCGCTCAAGAAGGCGCTCGCCAATTTGTGCAATGAATGGAAAGAGCACGTCCTGCTCGCGACCAAGAATCCATATTACGAGCTCGTTTCTGATACAGAGAAAGAGATTGAATTCGCGCTGTGTGGACACCGCTATGTCTTGCCGCGAGAAGACGTACTACTCATGCCCATCGACAATCTCGCTGTCGAGCCACTATCCAATTTTGCCTGCGAGCGACTGTGTACACGTATGGGAGCATGGCTCGACCACACGACCGTGAAGGCGATTGAAGTTACAATTGAAGAAAACCCTGGCCAGGGTGCTACGACTCGCCACGAGTTTTAGGACTTTATCTTAGTGGCCAAATCACGACTCGACAAGCTACTCGTAAAGCGCAGCCTCGCTGCGAGCAGGGAAGAAGCGCAAGCGCTAATCACTAGCGGTCGTGTGCTGGTTGGCGGCATTCCCAACACCAAGACTGCAGCGCAAGTAGATCCGGGTGTTGATCTAAAGCTCAAAGCAGGGGAGCGAGTATGGGTCTCGAGGGGTGCTCACAAGCTGCTCGGAGGGCTAGAAGCCTTCGTAATCGACCCAAGAGGCATGGTGGCAATGGACGTCGGAGCGTCAACAGGGGGCTTCACAGATGTCCTGCTCAAGAAGGGGGCGAGCAAGGTCTTTGCCATCGATGTGGGCTACGGCCAACTCGCTTGGGCTCTTCGCCAGGACGAGCGTGTGATCGTCTTGGACCGCGAGAATATCCGAACCTTAGATTCAGACAAGCTCGGAGAGCCCATCGACATCACCGTGATTGATGCGAGCTTCATCTCGCTCACTCTCGTGCTCGGCAAGGTCGCAGAGCTTATGCAGGGCCCCGCGGGCAAGCCCATCATTGCGCTGATCAAGCCGCAATTCGAAGCGCGCAAGGAGCAAGTAGGCGAGGGCGGTGTCGTCCGAGAGGAATCGGTTCGTCAGGAGTGCGTCGACAATATCCGAGACTGGGCACTGGCCCGAAGATTCGGCATCGGAGGCATCGTCGAATCTCCGATCCGCGGGCCTTCAGGCAACATCGAGTTCCTCATCGAATTGCGAACTCCGGGAATCACTTAGATGAGCATCGAGATTTTGCCCCTTGCGCCAGCTTTTCTGGACCAAGCACAGGCCCTTCTCGAGGCAGCATGCGCCCATGATGACGTTGCGGGGCTCGGCCGCGAAAAGCTCTTTGCTCCCGGCTCCGGGGACCTTGCCGCCGAACCTCTGGCCGCCTTCGAAGGCGAGCAACTTGTGGGCGTTGCCTGCACCTCGGGCAAGTGGCTACGCCTGCTAGCCGTTGCTCCAGACCGGCGCTGCCAAGGTGTCGGCTCGGAGTTGCTAGAGCGGTGCCATGCGCAAATTGCTTCTCACGGTGCAGTGGCTCGCACGATGGACCAGCCCGGCAACTACTTGAGCCCCGGTGTAGACAATCAAAATCGCGGAGTTCTGGAGTGGCTCAGCAAGCGCGGCTACACACGTTGTGGCAAAGCCTGCAACCTGCTCATCAACGTGCAGGACAACGCCCTTGTTTCTCAGGAGAAGTTTGAGGAGATGCGCTCGCGTGTTCATGATGAGGGCTACGAGATAGCTCGCCTACCCTGGGAGAAGCTTGTCGAAACCGCGGATCACGTAGCTACGAACTTCTCGGAAGGCTGGAAGCACGAAATGACACGCTCAGCCACCCATTCTCAAGGCGTACACATCGCCCTTGTCCGCAACACCGGGCAGCTCGCAGGCTTTGCAGCGCATGACGGAAATAATGCGGGTAGGGGCTGGTTTGGTCCCACAGGAACGCTGCCTGCGCATCGCGGCAAAGGTCTGGGTGCGGCTCTCCTGCTCGCCTCTCTGCTCGACATTCGCAATGCAGGCCATCGCCAGTGCCAGGTCGCCTGGGTAGGGCCCCGCGCTTTCTATTACAAGATCGCCGGCATTGCGAGCGAGCGAACTTTCACCGTCTTGCACAAGGATCTTTGATGACTCGCCCCAATAGCACAACCATCTCTTGCGCCATGCTTCTCTGTGCGGGCAAAGGCACCCGACTTGGAGACATTTCCGCAGAATGTCCCAAGCCACTCTTGCCCGTCTGCAACATCCCCATCTTGCGATATGGGATCACCAACCTGGTTGCCAATGGCATCACCAACATCGTTATCAACCTGCGTCACCGAGGCGAGCTAATCTCGGATGAGTTGGGCGATGGAAGCGAAATGGGAGCTCGCATTCAGTACTCCCACGAGAATGAGATCCTAGGCACGGGGGGAGGCTTGAAGAAGGCCCTCACGCTGCTAGATCCAGGGGGCACCGACGCACCGATCCTGAGTATGAATGGCAAACTCATCTTTGACCTCGACATAGCCGGCCTCCTCGATAGCTTCTTGGCCGCCGGCGACACGCTCGGGACGATGGTGGTGCAAGCTGCGCCCAACGCCATGAAATGGGGCGCTGTTGACGTGCGCCCCGAGGGCGACGATTTGCGAGTTCATAATATCCTTGGAGAGGGCAGTCACATGTTCTGTGGCGTTCATCTAACTCGCCCATCCGCCCTTAAGAAGCTTCCCGAAGGTGAGGCCTGTACCGTACGCCAGGGGTACCTACCCTGGATACAAGACGGGGGGCGCGTCACAGCATTTGAGCATCGCAGTGGCTATTTTGCAGAGCACTCAACGCCCAAGCGCTACCTGCAGAGCAACATCGAGCTACTTAGAGGCGCGACTCTGCGCACGCCACCAGGCACCCTTTCCGGAATCGATGCGAGCGCCAGCGTCGATCCCACCAGTACAATCACAGAACCTGTGTGCATCGGCAAGGGTGTCACAATTGGGCCGAATTGCTCCGTGGGCCCCGGCGTCGTTATCGGTGATGGCTGCAGCGTTGCCGAGGGAAGTTCACTTCGCGCATCCGTGCTCTGGCCCTCGGTACAATTCTCAGGTTCAGCTGAGCACGAGATCATCACCCCATCCACACGGATTCCGGCATCCGGCGGAGATGACGTTGATGGCTAGACCGTCGAGCGAAAAGAATGACCGAGGGTGGTGAGTTCTGATTCTTCGAGTGCAAGGCGCGAATGAGCATTTTGCCGGGGCAAATGGCGAAATGAGCAACGCTGCAATCAGGAAAGCAGGACCATTAGACCGATCATTGTTTACGCTCGGCGGTCTAGTTCCCCTGCCTTGAGCTCCGAAGGAGCGATTCGATAGCAGCTCGGAGCTCGTCGCGGCGCACCGGTTTGAGCAGGACGGGCTGCGAAGTACCGTCGGCAAACGCCTGGGTTTTAGCCGTAAAGGTGCCAGCAGAGATGAAGATGATACGAGCGCGGGCCTCGGGACAAACTTTGGCTAGGCGCTCGTAGAGCGCAACGCCAGAGAGCCCTGGCATCATGATGTCACAGAGGATGACGTCGTAGTCTCCGTCTGCGATCATCTCGAGCGCAGGCTCTCCGCCGGAGCATACGTCGACCAGGTATTCGCGCCGTAACATTCGCCCCAAGCTGCGCAGAATCAGCTCCTCATCATCGATCACGAGCACGTTCACGACCGCGACATCGGCGTGTTCGGAAGCTGGCAAGCAGATCTCGATAGACGCGGATCGTTGGTCTTTGCTCGTGCTCACTTCGATGCTGCCGCCATGGGCAACAGCGATTTGCTGACAGAAGATGAAGCCAATCCACTTGCTGCTACCATGCACGAAGGCCGAACTCATGCCGGCATCGACGCCCCCTGCTCCCGATCCCTCCCAAAGACCAACGCGGGTTTGCAACTCTTCGAAAGAGGATGTGGGTGCTCCGAGTTTGCAGTCTATTTGAATGCAGGTGGAGCCCTCGTCAAAACGTGTCGTCACCCGCAAGCGATTACCCCCCTGGTCTTCAACCATGGCCCGAGCCACAAAGACTAAGAGGCCGGTGATGAGTTGAACGATGCGACCTTCTAGACCGTCTACCGGTGGAACATCGTGCAGGGCTTCGGCGATCTTCGTGCGATGGCGCAGTTCGTTGTTGGCCAGTCGAAGCGCGTGTCGAACACATCCATTGACGTCAACCTGGTGCATCTCCTCGGTATCAGTCGAGGAGAAGGGCGTAAGTTCGGCGGCGACTGTTTCAATGCGGCGCAGAGCGGTGAGCGCGTCAGAAACCACCTCACCAAGCTCGGCCGTCGAGATGGCCCCACTTTGCTCGGCCAGATGCTCTAGACAGCTTCGGACCACTTGCGCGGGATTGTTGATTTCATGCCCCATGGCAGCGGCAAGCTGCCCAACGACCGCCATACTGCCGGTGGACACCAAATGCTCATTCGCCGTCTTGAGACGCTCCTGTGCAACCGCGAGTTCATCGATAGGCGTCTTCAAAGCAACCGCATAGACCAGCTTGCCATCCTCGTGCAGCGGCGTAATGTTCACGATCTGCCTATATGTCTCGCCGTCACGCCGCCGTCCTTCGAACTCACCGTGCCATGCGTTGCCTTCTCGCAGGGTGTCCCAAATGGCGTCAAACAGCTCGGTATTCTGCGTTTCCGTGGCTAGGAGGGCAGTAGCGCTGCGACCGATTGCTTCGGAACCCATATAGCCAGTGGCTTCTTGGAAAGCGTGATTCACGTAGCAGAGCAAGCCCTCAGAGTCCATGATCTCAATGGACTCCGTCACCAGATCCAAAGCCCCTGAGAGAGCTCGCAGCTCGCCTTTCGTTGGATTTTCGAAGTCAATGACGCTGCTCATCGGATCCCCCTGTCTAAGACCTTTACCTACTTTGATTTTCTTGGACACGTCACTATGTCGAGCTTCGCGTCGGCCTCAAAACACACTGCGGCGATCCTGCGCGCTTCGACCTTGACGGCCTGCTGCTCCGCCACTTCTAGGCCCTCGCTTGCGAGTAGATCAAGATTGATCTGGAGTGCTCCGGGGCTCGCTTTGGCAAGATCGCACTTTCGGACAAGCTCGGGATTGGCCTCGGCGCACGAGCAGACTCTCGCGGCGTAGCCCTCACACGCCATCTTTGCTCGCTGCACCTCAGCAGCTGGCATGGCCTTGATCTTGGCTGGCCTTCCCTCGCCTTCGGAACTCTCTTTGCTGCAACCAAGAGAGCCTGCGGAAACGAGAATTCCGAGCGAAACCAACGCGACTCGGAGCTTAGGGCTGCACAACATGATGGCCGAGAGCCGACTCATTGCGGCTCGATGCGAGCAAGCACCACGGAGATATTGTCGACGCCGCCTTGCTCGTTGGCGCCGCCGATGAGGTTCTCCACAGCCTTGTCAAGGTCGGGCGTACTCTCGATAATCTGGGTGATTTGCAGATCGTTCAACATGTCGCAAAGGCCATCCGAGCACAGAAGGAAGCAATCGCCGACTTTGGGGTGGTCGGTGACGATGTCGACTTGAACAGTGTCCTTCATGCCAAGGGCTCGGACGATGACGTTCTTGTGCGTCCAGTTCTCGGCCTCTTCCGCAGTTACCCGCTTCATCTTGATGTAGTCGTTGATGAGCGAGTGATCTTCGGTAATCTGGGTGAGCTTGCCCTCGCGTAGGCGATACACCCGACTATCGCCGACGTGGCCAACAATGACCGTGTCATCCAAGAAGTAGGTGGCCACCACAGTGGTGCCCATGCCTCTGCAATTCAGGTCCCGAGCTGCCCGCTCGTGCACTTCGAGATTAGCCAGAAGAACACCGGTCGTCATGCGGTTGATATCGCCACGCAGATCCCTATCAACTTTGTAGGGCCAAGTGAGCGGCTGCATATCCGCCGTTCGCCCGTAGTAATCGACCATCGTGTCGACAGCTAGCGCGCTGGCAACCTCGCCCGAGGCGTGCCCACCCATGCCGTCGGCAACAATGGCCAACCGCACATCTGTTGGTAAGTACACGGAATCTTCGTTGTGATCTCGCTTGCGACCGACGTCCGTCGCCCCCGAGAAACGAACGCGCATGTTGTCGAGGGGAAAGGAGGTGCTCATGGTACTTGGCTCGATCGAAGTCGCTCTGGATCCGCGTCAGTGCTTTTGCCGTCAGACATGCCCCACAAATCTGGAAAAGCCCTCAATTGGCCCCTAGGAATGGTACATGCTTTGGGGAAGAAGCTTAGCTTAGCTTTATGTGTAGGGCTATTGGGCCTGGTCACCTTTTCGGGAGGGCCAGCGCAGGCTCAAGAACAGATCAAGCCGAAGGTGTTGCTGATATTCGATACCTCGGGGTCGATGGTCATCACCACCACCGGTGACGGGCCGCCCAGTTGCGACGGAACGAACAACCATCTCAACCATGCCAAGTGCGCCATCCAACAGGTGGGTGATGCACACGCCGATATCCAGGTTGCCATGGGTCGCTTTCGAGACGGGGATGACGCTCCATTGGGCCCGCCCGTCGGCACCGATTGTGTAGGAGCGGCTTTCGGTTGCGCCGCATGCGACACAGGAGACGGCACGGACTGCACCGCTGAGATGAACATGGCGGATCGCTTCCGGCTACTGGTGCCCGCTTTCCCGATTGCAGCGTTGCTCATTTCGTCATTGGCCCCGGCAAGATCCTCATTCGCGCCTTGCACTCGAAAAATCAGAACTCACCATCCTCGGTCATTCTTTCCGCTCGACGGTCTAGGTGCTCTGATGTTGCTTCTCCTTGCTACCTGGTATCGCGAGCGCGAGGAGGGACTCTAGGATCCGCTCGATAGGAGCTAGAACGAGTCTTCTTCTCAGGTGCCTCGGAGTGCTTATTGCCGTCGGCTCATGCAGAGTCGATGGCTATTGCTTCGATGTCGAGGAGGGCGGTGGGGTTGTCGATGAAGGCGATACCCAGGAGTGGGTCGTGTCGCACCCACGCTCCAGATACCTGCAACGGCGAGGACTTCGACACCTATCGCGGGACCGCTGGAGATCAGGATGAGATGCTGGCAACCGGCAGCATGGCTGCCTGCTTTTCCGACTGGGAAGCAGCTCCGGGCGATGGCAACAAGCCGTTCGACATGTTTGGAAACATCAAGGAATGGGCGGCCGAGCGTGCCGCAGGAGTGAACCCACTGCGCGGTGGTTCGTACAGCAACACCGAGGTTGGCATTAGTTGCCAGTTCGACTTGCTCACGGCTGACGACGACTTCTTCTTGCCGAACATCGTCTTTCGCTGCTGCCGCTAGGTAGCCGTTCTAGGTTTGGACGGCTCTACTCGGCGGAAAGTCGCCGCCGAGTGAGCCCGACGTAGCGGGCATCCGCGTCACCCACCACCCACCGCCTGCCAAGCTTCTCGGCAATCGCGGCGGTCGTGCCAGAGCCGCCGAAGGGGTCGACAACCAAGTCGCCTGGGCCAGAGCTGGCGGCAATCATCCGTCGAATGAGCTCCTCGGGCTTTTGCGTGGGGTGCTCGTTGCGCTCGGCGGTGCCGTTGCACAGAACGGGAATTTCGAAGACGTCCCGGGGCTTTGCGCCCAGAGGGTGGGGCTGCCACTTATCGCGGCGCTTTCCCTTGCCGCCGTACTGAGACGTAACTGCCTGCACGCGCGCAGGGTAGCGCTTGGTGTGCGTGTTGTACGGCACGCGTACCTCGTCGACGTTGAGCTTGGTCTTGGCGGCTTTGCGCAGATGTATGATCGACTCGTGAGAGCGCCCCCAGTCGCTGCCCAGATTTGCCTTGTTTTTGTAGAACCAAACGAGCCAACGGCAAGCAGAGAAGTGCTTTGCCGATCTAGCTTTCACCTCTGCGAGTATTTCTGAGAACCCGCAGACGTATGCCGAACCCGAGGGGCTGAGCACCCGGGACACTTCGAGTAGCCAGCTATCACACCACTCGACATAGTGCTCTAGCGACTCAAAGACATCCCACCTGTCCTTGCCGATGGCGTAGGGCGGATCCGTGACGACCAAGTCCACCGAGCCATCCTCGAACTCGGCGAGTAGCTCGAACACGTCGGAGCGCCACAGTTGCCCTAGCTCACTTGTGAAGGCGAGTGTCTTGGGAGAGAGGGGGCCTTCCAAATCGTCGGGTATTGGCAATTCGGCGTGGGCCCGAGGTGGACGCTTCGGCATGGGTCGCGGCAGGATACTCATAATGGACAAGCTCGGCTACTACGTACACCCGACCGCTGTTGTTGACGAAGGGGCACGCATCGGAAGGAAGAGTAAGATCTGGCACTTCGCCCATGTTATGCCGGGTGCTCAAATCGGTGACGATACGGTCGTGGGCCAAGGCTGCTACATCGCCAATGTCAGCATTGGCAGCGGCGTTCGCATCCAGAACAACGTGAGTGTCTATGACTCGGTGACCTTGGAGGATGATGTCTTCTGCGGCCCGAGCTGCGTCTTCACAAATGTTATCAACCCTCGCTCTGCCGTGCAGCGCAAGGAGGAGTACTTGCCCACCCTGGTTAAGCGCGGAGCAAGCATTGGCGCCAATGCCACCATCGTATGCGGGGCCACGATTGGCGAATACGCCTTCATTGGCGCTGGTGCCGTGGTCCGAGGCAACGTGCCCGACCGGGCGCTGATGGTGGGCGTGCCGGCAAAGCGCATTGGTTGGATGTGCGACTGCGGAAATCGACTTCCGGATCCGGAAGCTAGGGGGAGAGCCATGCACGCCGAGTGCACGGCATGCGGCGCGCAGTATTGGATTCGCGAGAAGGGCGCTCAGCGCACTGACTAGTACCGGATTCCGGAAATTCGGTCCGGGTTCCGGAAATAGTCTGAACCTTCGGGCGGTTCAGTCTGCGTGAACATAGGACCGGCCCCGAATCGACTCAACATCCCTCGACGCGCTCGGCGCAAGTTAAAGCTGCTGGTGCGTCGACATCGTGCACCGCATGCGATCGTGCAACGAGCGCGAATCATTCTGCTTACACATCAAGGACTGGGCCACA
>JAAEPE010000029.1 GCA_024222395.1 Myxococcales bacterium | reverse complement strand
TGGGGAACTGAGCTCTGAGATTGCGCTTAGTTACCTTTCGTCGCCGCCAGCCGACCGGAGTGCTTGTGCCGCACTCACAACAGCACTACGAATCCGGGGCGCCAGACCCGCCAAATCTTCGACTGGCAACAGGCCGCCCATTTCACGGTCAATGGCGTTGGCGTCAATCGCGTTGGCGGCTTCCTGTAGTGCTTGTGCAAGGTTGGCAAAGGACATGCTCTTTACATTTCGCAACTTGGGAAGCCTCGACTCCACCTTCGCGAGGCGCGAAGCGAGGACCTCCATGGTTGGGCGTGCACCCGCGTGAGTCCAGAGAAAATAGACATCGTACAAGTCTCTGAGCAGACGCCGTTCGTTCCAGGCTCCGAGTTTGTGTGCGAGCGAAATGCCGAGGTCCATGATTCGTACAATCTGGGCCGGCTGTCCCACCGACCTTGCAAAGGCACCTGTCGTCATCGGCGACGATGCGCACGAGCGCGCAACGCTCGCTTCCAGGGCGACCGATACACCGTCAAGCGACAAGTCCACCTGCACCATTCGCGAGTGCATTGTCACCTCAATTTGGGCCCCTTCCAGGTCCTCCAGCGCTTCGACAAGGAGCGTGCGGACATCCTTCTTGGACGAATAGGGCACAAACACGTAGTCCAGGTCGTTTGTGTGCCTCGTGCTATCGAGGAGCCGAAGGACCATGCCACCCTTCAAGATGGCGTGGTTTTCAAACCTTTCGGCCAGCCGGTGAATCACCCAAACAAAGAGCTTATCCTGGGTGACGGGGGCGTCGATTCGGCTAGTCATGGAACTCTAGTAGGTCCTTGGCAAAAGTCATGAACTTGGGATTCTTGTAGCAAGCGAGATACCCGCGAAGTCGCGAGGGCGAAAGTCTTCTCAGGTTTAGATCAGAGTAAATATCAAACGCGTAGCGGCGTCCTCGTAGATGATAGTAGAGCGTGTCAAGGACTGCCTTCTCCGCCGAAACGTAGCGCACGCCATTTTGTGTTTCATAGTCCATAAGCAAATCTGGGGCGATGCTAACGTGTTCAATGATCGAGTCCCCGAAGGTATAGCGGCGAGGTCGGCCAGTCTTGATTGCGACGATTCGCTTCTCTGGCCGTGTCCCGATGATGCCGTGCACTGCCAGGACGGTTGCGAAGCTAATTTGCGAATCTGGGGCGATTCGCTGGCTCAGCGTTGCCAGCGAGAACTCCTCTGCGACGTACCAGCCGCGGCAGAAGCGGCACAGGGTTCCGTGGGCAAGCTGTGTGCGAATGCGCCGCCCGAAAGCTGTGTGATTGCGTTCATCGAAGAGCGACTGCAGGTCTCCTGTGGAGAAGATGCCGGCCTGCTCAGCCGCAAAGCGGCGAATTGAGCGAGCATCCTGGAGAGAAGTCATAATGACACCTACACTACAGTATTGTGCCTTTTCTGGCAACATGAACCACCGCTTGAAACCCTTAATGTCCAAATACTCACTGTGCCTGGCGATTACCCGTCCGCCCCGAAATCATAGGAGTCTATCGAGCCCTGTAGAATGCGCTTTCATGTGGGAACTCCTCCGAACCGTAGCTCGAAGTGTTGTTTCTGCTACGCAAGGTCGTCGCGACGTAGCCGCCCGGCACTACCCATCTAGGCGCACCATAGCCAATCGTGGCACAACATCGTGGTGCCGCCCACAGCTACCAACGCAGCTCTGAAGACTACAGAGGGTGATAGGCATAAGAAGCATAAACCTGGCTTTGGGGAAACCGCCAGAGTAGAGGCCGGGCACCGTAGCGGCCTTCCTCTCTTCGTGAGGGCTGAGGCATAAAGTACAGCGACTCCAGCCAAAGGATCGTTTGAGGAAAGATACATTGCTCTCGATTCCAGCGCGAAATCGTCTTAGCTTCCGATAGGCCCAGCTGCTCTTGACCATATCGAGGATGCCGATACCAGGAGACTTGTTGACGGCGACATCTTCAACATCGAGATTCTTGATGTCTTCAAGGTCTTTCATAGAAGAGAACCCACCATCAAAACAGACCTTCTTCGGTGGGCGACCATAGAGTTCAATTTGATGTTCAACCATGGCAACCGCAAGCGTTGCGTCGGAAGGATTGCCCGACTCAATGACACAATCGAGAACCAGCCCGGAAGCCCCTGTCCTGAGGCAAATTTTGTGGCCGTATAGGATCTCTCACCGAGCCTTGATGATGATGTCAGTATTCGGCTCGAAATTCTTGCTGAGCTCGATAACGTTCTTCATCTCATTGTAGATATGACCGTGAGTAGCTTCCATGGCTTTGCGCGAATACCGAGTCTCCAGGGCTAATACTGCACGTTCTGCATAGCCCACGGTCTTCTCCGTGACCTTGATCAGATCACGATATCGTTCCACCCGTTGTGCCTCCTTCTTCGCGTTCATGATGCCGACAGATCGCCGCTTTGCGCGGCGCGTGTGGTTGACATAGGGCACCTCGACAAATCTCTGCACATGCTTGAGGGTGCGGGCCAACTCGCGCACGCTATCGTACAAAGGAGAGGACTCCGTCGGTTCATAAATACTCGAGTCGATCACCGTGCAGTCGGTTCGGACCTTGCGCCCGTCTTCAATTCCGACATTCTCTGCGTAGCCGATTAGCATTCGGTTGATCTCTTCCAGGGTCTCTGGACGTATCTTCTTGACGTTGTCCTGGAGAGTCGAAGACGACGGCGTATCAGAGAAACCAAGCCGGCAAAAAGCGCGATAGCTCAGCGAATCGGCAAGATGAAATGCGAGTTGCTCGTAGCTGCATCCGTTCGTCTGCTTAATGAGCGCAGCGCGAATAACTTGCTCGCCGCTAAGGCCCTTAGCTCCCCTCTTCGGGTTGATTCCGCCTGCCACCAAATCCGAAAGCGCGAGCTGTGCCGCCTGTGGATGTAGATCCATAATCTTGCTCATTTCGCGCAATTCATCCATGTGTTTGTGGCCGCTGATCTGTGGGACAAGCGGGAGTTGTTCGGCGGTACCGGTGCGCATGGGGGCGGTCCTTTCAAGCGAGTTCAATCGATAGAACCGTCGCCCCACCTTCGATATTTCCGGAAGGCAAAAAGGCCTCAAAAGGGCCGAGCTCAGACTCTAATCGCCTAATTGGACTTTATCGGCCGGGCACTAGTTAGGGCGCTTTCTGAAAGAAGGCACGCTGTACGGATCGTGCCGACGGTTTCGATAGCGTCTCCTACCCGCCCTGCTGGGGATTAGGACGCTCCGGGGAATCCCCGGAACTCTGCCTCGAAGTGAGCGTGCGCTCGTCGACTACCGGGATTGGGGGCTGAATCTGCGCCAGTTAGAACGGGGGACTTTCTTTTAGAACCCCCCGCCAGGCGTGGGGCACTTTTGGGAAAAGTGCTCGGGGAAAAGTGCTCGGTTCAAAAATCCAGCCCGAGGCTCGTCGTAAACGTCGACTGAGCCCCTGCGGTATCGGTCGCATCACAGTCAGCCGTTGGCGTCCCTGAAGCAACATCTACGCAGCGCATGCTCGTGCCACCCTTATCATCAACAGAGCTACCGGCGAGGGCAAAGTTCGCTTCCAAGGTGAGCGTGAAAATGTAGTACTTGAGTTTAGTGCCGAAGATGATGCGGTTTCGAACAATGCCGTCTTGATCGGAGAAGACGAAGTTCATATTCGCGTCGGTCGGCTCATCGCGCGAGTCGATGTTCGGAGTCTTGTCGATGACCTCGGAGCGAGGAACGATGATGATCCAGTTGAGGCCGACATAGGGGCTGGCGGTAAAGAGCCCGGCGATTCCAAAATCCTTGGACATCGACATATCGACCGAAGCCACGGTGAGGTCGAGTTGTTCTGAGCCCATCATGCGTGACACAGCACCGCGCACAGCGACCGAAGGTAGGGGGAATTCGTGGTAGCCCTCGTGCAGTGCGAACTTGACGTAGCCTTGACTTGCCCAGAGATGAGAGGAGCCCAAGTGCACCGCGCCGATTCCAACTTCGAAGCTTGGCAGGGGGATCCACATGCCCTTCTTGACGAAGAGACCGGTGGTGGTCATCGTGCCGTCGTTCGGCTCTTCGAGAGCATTCCAGTATGCCGCGTTGTTGCTGATGCTGGTGAACGCCACGTCGGCACTGAAGTGAAAGCCGCCGAAGCCCAGCGTGTCTGAAGGTTCGGAGAGGCGAGGGGCCATCACCACCCCGAGCTCGCTGGCTAGAGAGCGGAAGTTGATGTTGGAGCCGACAACCGAAGTGCCATTGGAAGTGCCATTGATTGTGCCGAGACGCGAGAGCACCAGATCGTTGCTATCGGCGTGGGCGACCTTTGTCCCGAACGCCCCAGGCCCAAACACCATTGTCCCAAGCGACACAGACACAGCGGAAAGTGCGGCGAGGGTGAGCAAACGAGTCGAACCGACCATCAGTTTTTACCGTAGCTGGGTGCCCTGTTGGCTGTCAACCGAGGGACCTTCCAAGCTGGCCAGCAGTGCTATACATCTGGCGTGAGCAGCAATTATCAGAGCATTCGCGTCGAGCGGGATGAGGGCATCGTTACGGTGGTGCTAAATCGCCCTGAGAAGAGGAATCCGATTGGGCCTCAGAGCCTGGGAGAGCTGGTTCACGCTCTTGGGGAGGCTAAGGAAGATGCAGGGGCTCGCGTCATCATCATCACCGGTGCAGGCAAGGCCTTTTCCGCTGGTGGTGACCTCTCAATGCTCGCAGGCAAGAGTCAGGGCGAGGATTCGGTGCCCCCGGCATCTCTGGTCAAGGCCCTCACCATCATGCACGAGCTTGGCAAGCCCATTATCGCCATGGTCAATGGGCATGCCCTCGCAGGTGGTCTCGGCCTCATGGTGGCCTGCGATCTCGTGATTGCCAGCGAAGAAGCGACGTTTGGAACCACGGAGATCAAAGTTGGCCTCTGGCCGATGATGATAACCGCGGAGATCACGCGCAACATTGGCCGCAAGAGGACCCTAGAGCTCATGCTCACCGGCAAGCGCATCGACGCAGCAGAGGCCGAGCGCATCGGGCTCATCAATCAGAGTGTGCCCGCTGACTCTCTGGCTGCAACCACACACACACTCGCCGAGCAGCTGGCATCGCTTAGCCCGAGCACCCTGTCCCGCGGACTGCAGAGCTTCTATGCGACTCAGGATATGGAGTACGAAGCGGCCCTCGGAACTCTGGAGGCCGGTTTGGCCGAGCTTCTATCGACGGCCGACGCCAGAGAAGGGCTCATGGCCTTTCTTCAGAAGCGCAAGCCCGAGTGGCAAGGGCGCTAGCCAACTCCAATGGAGCAAACGCTAGCCGGTCTTCTGGTGCCGTGACTGGTCTCCACCTGGAGCCTTGTTGTTCGCTTGAACTCCGGCGATTGCATCGCGCACGCTATCAAGGGAGAAGGGCTTGTAGAGACAGTGCGCCCCACTGTTGTCCAAGAAGTCCTGAGTTGCATCACTGAAGACGCCGCCGGTGATGAATATGACCCGGCTTGCGAGCTGTGGGAATTCGGCCTGCAGAATTCTGTAGAACTTAGGCCCAGAGAGGCCTGGCATCATCAGATCGCAGAAGAGCACATCGAAATTGGCATCTTCGCGGAGGATTGCCAATGCTGCATCCCCCCCGTG
>JAAEPE010000028.1 GCA_024222395.1 Myxococcales bacterium | reverse complement strand
CTACGAATACCTCGCCGACGTCATCAGCAAGATAGCCAGCGGCTGGCCCTCCGCGCGAATTCGCGAACTCCTGCCCCGGCAGTGGCAGGCCGCGGGCAAGGTCGCCGAAGAGCAAGCTCGCGGCGAGATTGGCTAGATCACCCTCTGTAGTCCTCGGAGCTGCGTTGGAAGCTGTGGGCGGCACCACGATGTTGTGCCACGATTGGCTATGGTGCGCCTAGATGGGTAGTGCCGGGCGGCTACATTGCAATCGCACCAATCATGCTGATGGTCTGCCAATGCCCTCCGTAAGTGTTCAGTGGGAGGCTAACGCAGCGTAACGTCAGAGGTAAGAGGTGGACCCCAAAACCGAGACAGTGCGTTAGGTGATTTCGCTCCTGGTTTTCATGCAGCGATTTGCTGCTGGGTTTGATAGAAGAGCTGATCTGCTGTTGCTCTATTAAGCCCGTAGCGGCGTCTCTCTTGGTTTGGGAATTCGAAGTACGCCTTGAGTGATTCTCTGGCGTGG
This sequence comes from Myxococcales bacterium, assembly GCA_024222395.1. Classification (GTDB taxonomy): domain Bacteria; phylum Myxococcota_A; class Polyangia; order Haliangiales; family Haliangiaceae; genus NORP324. The sequence continues at coordinate 66 of JAAEPE010000028.1, read as the reverse complement.
GCCATGCTATCGTAGGCTTTGAGATAGACCTCTTCGTATTTCACGCTTCTCCAAAGCCTCTCGACG
>JAAEPE010000027.1 GCA_024222395.1 Myxococcales bacterium | reverse complement strand
CTCACGGTCGCGACCGTAAGACGTCGCAGCCCGTGTGTCAAACGGTCAAGTAATTCATGATTCGCCGTCCAGGTGTTTGTCGGTGGCAGGGGTTCGCGATCAAAACCATGCAGTAAAGACCCGCGCCTACCGGAGGCTAGGCAATCTGCGCAGGCGCCTTTTCCTGCTCGGCTTTGGCTAGGGCGGCTGTGAGTTCGCCTCGCCTCGTGGCGATGGTCTCTCTGCCCTTCTTAGCTTCCTTTACCGCATTTGCCGCGAGTTGCGCAGCCTGCGCACCCACGGCTTCCGCTCTCGTCTTCGCGGCATTAGCGCGCTTAACTTCATCGAGCTGGCTCTGGACTTTCTTTCTCGCGGCGGTTGCCTTGTCTTTCTCGGCGACGGCTTCCATCTCAGCATTTCGGATGGTGAAGAGTGCGATGGCACTAGGCTCTGTCTGGTTTCCGAATAGAGGCCAAATTCTTGCCTGAATCGGGATTGAGTGATCTGTAGAGAGCATGTCTCAAAGACGCATGCCCCGTCACCAACTGATCGACCCTCAATGGGAGACGGTCGCCGACCTGTTTCCCACCGGCAATTTCAAGACCGGTCGTCGCCCCCGCAACCGTCGCGCGATTCTCAACGCTATCTTCTGGGTCTTGCGTACAGGCGCGCCGTGGCGAGACCTGCCTGGCGAGTATGGCCCGTGGTCGACGGCGTGGGACTTCTTCGACAAATGGACCAAGGACGGGACGTTTGACGCGATGCTATGCAGACTGCGAACTCTGGCGCTTCGGCACGACGCGG
>JAAEPE010000026.1 GCA_024222395.1 Myxococcales bacterium | reverse complement strand
TGCAACCGGCTTCCGTTGCTTGCGCCGCTTGTCCATGAAGTCGTGCAAGCTATCAAGCGCACTTTGGGGAGAATCAGTCGAATGTGGAGGGAATGCGATGTGAAGGGACGTTGCGCTCGATGCCATGCCCTTCTAACCGACGAGGTCACACCGAAATTCCCAGAAGAGAACTGTCACAGTCAGATCTAAACCCATTCTTTTAGCTACTTAGGCACTGCCCTATCCATTGCTGCCGCGACGCTGCCGCGCTGGCAAATCGTCGCTTCGGCCTTGGTCAAGCAGTGCCACTGCGTCGTGTCTCACCTCGGGCGCGAGGTGGGCATAGCGCATGGTTATTTCGATCGTCGCTAGCCTGAATCCGTCACCGGATTCAGGCTAGCGACGATGTCGGGGAAATCAAGAAATCGTCAGCTTGCCAGGCGACGAGTCGAGGCTCAGTGGTCTGTTTGATGTCGGAGCGGTGGCTTTCGTACGCTTTTTGTTGAGCGAGGAGAAACTCAAGACGCGGCAATACACTACATGTAGTGGGTGAGGTCTTAGACTGGCGGCTGTGGCTTAGATCATTGCATCCGGTGCTCTGAGCCGAGCAAGTGCCTTTACCAGGAGTTGCTTCCGCAGGAACGCGCTTGAGACACGGACATGAATTCGCCGGACACTGATCGAAACGACCGCCCCGACCTTTGAAGAGTTTGTTGCGCAGCGTGCCGGCCAGGGCGCAGGCCCACTCACTCCTTACTAGGCCGACGTTGCGAATGGTGACCATCAAGAGTTGAGCCGCCATCGCAAACCAGAGCCTGAGAGCACTGCCGCGAAACGTGTGACAGCTCGCTCGGTCTCCAAATAGATCGAGCTGTACTTCCTTGATGCGATCTTCCATCTCGCCGCGAGCACAATAGAGATCTTCGTAGACGTAGCGCTTCGCAAATTCCTTGGATGAGAACGAGGTCACAACAAAACGAGGGTTCGCTCCTTTCGATAGATGCTCGGCTTTGCCGATCACTCGGCGCGTGCAACTCAGGGCGGTCGAGTTCTAAGCCATGCCTCCTGTAAGAAGCTGTAGTAAATAGCCTTTGTCCCATCCTGCTCGCTGTCTGCACGTGTGAATTCCGACCTTTCGCTTCTTGTCTTGCTTCACGATGTT
>JAAEPE010000025.1 GCA_024222395.1 Myxococcales bacterium | reverse complement strand
TCAAAAGTTCAAACCTTCGGGAGCCCCATGACCCTGCTTGCTGCTGTGGTCGAGTTGGGCAAATCGTAGACAGGCCGATACATTCGTATGACCGCTCAATGTTCAGCGCCAGCCCAGATCGAAATCCACAGATCCAGCCCTTTGATCGCCGAATTCGGCACCCCACCGAGCAAAGCACAGTGCGGCCAGGCGGTCGGGGCAATGCGACTTCGGTGAGTAGTACAGGAGGTCTCGCTGAAGCGACGCGACCTCCCCCGCTGGTCTTCCCTGTTCGTCGGAGGCGAGAATCCAGCGGCCAGCTGCAAGCTCTGTTGCGAGAGCTTCGCACTGCCATTCCAGAGACAGCTTCCCCCTGCCAGTCGTGTAGCTAATAACCGGGATGTTCGCTCGTTGGCGAACCATTTGGGAGATGTACATCTGAGCCGCGTTGGACTCCACTACAATCGTTGAGAGGAACTTGTGTTGCGTGTCGATAATGCGATCAACGATTTCAGGGCCGGACCAACGCCCGGCTTCAACCCAAAGTAATTCTCGTGAGCCGTTTGGGTGAACAAGAATGGTGACGAAGGCGGTCAAGTCTGCCCCACTCTTCTTGCTTACGGCGAGGTCAACGCCTGTGATCGTTCGATAGGGAGCATTGAGATTTAGGAGGTAGGGCCGAAGAGACTTGCCCTGCCCACGGTGCAATGCCAAGTCGATCCATTCAGACTTAAAGCGAGCATCCAGATCGCTACGAGCCAGGCAATCCAGTTGACGGGCAGCTTCCAAAGGGCCTAGCTCAACCCGTTTTTCTGCGATGCGCTCTTTGGTCCAACGTTGCGGCCAACTTGGTTGTCCGTTCTCATCCTCAATGGCGAAACGCTCATGGTGCCATCCCTGCTCAGCTGCGAGCCTATGCATCAGGTCATCGGGATGGTGGGCTGTCCCTAGAACAAGGACTCGACCATTTGCCGTGAGGCGTCCAAGCATCGTGCTCTTAAACCACTCGAACGTAGTCTGCCTTTGCATCTCGGTGCGACAGTTTTCGTAGTCGAGAATGTCGTCGAGAACAATCAGATCCAATCGCGCCCCGAGTATGTTGCCGTGGGCACCAATTGCTTGAATCGAATGATCCTTCGAGACTGTAGGTCTCTGGATGGTAATAGCGTCGGCGCCCCAAGGCTGGTCCGGCAAGAGATGGGGAAAGACCTCCTTAAGTTCATGAGAAAACTTGATGTAGTTGGCGATCACCCCGAGGAACTTCCTTGCCTGGTGTGCGGTATTGGAGACGATTGCACAGCGCAACGAGGGATTCTTCCCTAGCTCGTAGAGCGTCCGTGCCACGGTTAGGCCGAAGCTCTTCCCACTGGCAATCGAACTGTGCATGACCAGTCTCTTGTGCTCCGAGATCAGCGTGTGGAGGCTAGGTAGAATAGACCTGTGTTGAGGCTAGGAGAGCTTTCAGGGATTCTGGGACTACGTGTCGCCCGCCTGGGCAGGCAAATTCTTAGACCAGTGGTGCACCCGGGCCATGCGCTCGCGCATCGAGCCCATGAAGAAGATGGCTCGTCAACTACGACGACACCGGCAGTTGCT